>QZKU01000125.1 GCA_003598085.1 Candidatus Abyssobacteria bacterium SURF_5 | reverse complement strand
AAAAGAGGCTATTGTCAACCATAAATTAATATCTTGAACTATAGTTCAACAACTTTAATCGTCGGACAGTCTCACAGAGCCTATTTATTTTTTGTAAGTTAAAGAAACCCAATTAGTTACTTCGCCGGTATCCATGGTTTGGCGTGGTGTGACTGTCGCCTGACATAAGACAGCGTGCGGTTCGGGTAAAGAGGGCAAAGGTACAATTACCTGGCTGATATCATAACATATTGTTTAACAAGGAGTTATGATTAAAAAATAGGCTCTGTCCCCATTTTTTAGCCGTAAGTGCTTAGAAAGGAGAGGGTTATGAATAGGCCATGGACGTTATTGCCGATTACGATTTTTTCATTGCGTCCGCTTCTCGATTTCATCTGCAAGCCTTTGTAAATACAGGAGTAAAGACATAGGAGAGGCATGGCATTCATTTTGCTCTGTACATTACGATAGCTCCATGCTTGATGGATGCGGACAGAGTGCTTCCTCATGCTCCCGAGGGGGGCGCCGGTGCGACCTTTTTTTGCGGCAAAGGTTGTCAGCATCAGGCGGGACTTTGCACTTGGTTCCTCTCCCGTTGTTCGACTCTGTTTTCTTTGAAATGTGCCCGTACTTTATTGAGGGCATCAGCCTGTTAAACAAGAAGGTCAAAATGTGGGCGAAGGAGAAAAGTTGTGAACACATTGATTCGTGACAGCAAGGGCTTTACGCTTGTCGAGCTGCTGGTGGTAATAGCCATTATCGGCATATTAGCTTCGATCCTGCTGCCGGCGCTCGCTAAGGCAAAAGAGACCGCTCATCGCGTCAGTTGCGTGAACAATTTGAAGCAGATAGGCATTGTCCTTGGGATGTACGCCACTGAGAATCGGGATAGAATGCCGCCGCCGGACAATCACGAAACGCGTTTCATGTGGGACGCCAATGCTCTCTATCCCGAATATTTGTCGGACGTCTCGATCATGGCTTGTCCGTCGGATCCCGAATACGACTCCAAGCGAAATTTCCGTCTGACGGTGGACACCACCCTTTCTGACGGCTCGTTCGACAGCTCAGCCCGCCCATTTGCCGCCGGCTCAACTCATCCCGATTGCGTCGGCGCCTTGAGCTACGTTTATGTCGGTTACATGCTCACAAACGACAGCGAGGCGCTCGCCGGATTGGCGATGTACACCTGGCTGGATTCGGTCATGCCGATCAGCGTGGCGAGTTGCGACGGCTGGCGCGACATGAATGGCGACGTGGCCTCGTTCGGTTTCGCCGGGTCCGGCAACGCCGGCGGACAAACGATTTATCGGCTGAGGGCGGGCGTCGACCGCTATCTGCTTGTCGATCTCAACCAGGCGCTTTCGTCCGGGGGCGCCGGCTCCATCCCGATCCTGTGGGACCAGGTGGCGACCGATATCAGTTCGTTCAACCACGTTCCCGCGGGAATAAATGTGCTGCACCTCGATGGACACGTCGAGTTCAGGCGGTATGATAAGCAAAGCTCCCGCTTTCCCGTATCTTCCATATATGCCGCTCTCAATGGCGGTCTCCGGGACAAGGAACTGACATATTGCCCGTAACACTGATTGATTCTGCTGCAAAGGTCCATTTTTGATTTCAATTCTGCGTGGTAAATGCGAATTTACTCGCACATTCAAGACCGGCCGAATGAATTCGGCCCTACCAAAAGAGGTTTTGCAGCAGAATCAGTGATTGCTAATTGATCCCGCCTCAGGCAGGGCTGTGCTGCGCGCTGCATAAAGTGCTGCAGGCGATACAGTCGCGGGAGAAAGCCTGTTGCTCAGTCCTATTGCTATCTTATCACCCTGAATTTATGTCACTCTTGTCCAAGATAGTGTTCTGCTTTCGAGATTACCAGATGAAGCTCATTTTCCCACCGACAAGAATCTCTAAATAAAAAGGATTTTTTCTTTCCAGACGCTATTCAGATTATCTTGGACACCAATGAATTTATGTCGTTATTTTCTCCCTCACTTCAGTCTTCCCATAAGGGAGAAGAGAACAAGCGTAGATCCGATTTCATCTGCGGATGCCGTCTCTCAGCCCGTCCTGAGCCGCAGTCATGCTCCCCCCTCGGTTTCCGCCGTTGAAATGGCCGAAGATTCCACATATAATAATGAGACATGCCAAGAAGAGGACATTTACCGGATGGATAAACAGAAGCTGGCCAGTCGCTTCGATACGCTTGCGCCGGAGCGCGATTCCTGGAAAAGCAAGAACCGCTATTATTATGCCGAGCTCGAGCGTATCTGCTCGTGCATGATTCCTCCTCGCAAATCGGTTCTCGAGATCGGGTGCGGGACGGGCGACATTCTGAACAGCGTCAGACCTCAGCGCGGTGTCGGGATTGATCTGAGCAACGGAATGCTCGAGGTTGCGCGGCGCAAGTACCCGCACCTTGAATTCCGGCAGGGCGACGCCGAGGCGCTCCACATCGACGAGAAATTCGATTACGTCATCCTTTCGGACCTGATCGGATTCCTGTCGGACATCTGGCAGGCGTTCACCGAGCTCAAGAAGGTTTGCCGAGCGGATACGAGCGTCGTCGTCACCCAATACAATTATTTCTGGGAGCCGGTGCTGAAGTTTGGCGAAAAGGCCGGCTTGAAGATGCCCCAACAACACCAGAATTGGCTTGCGTTTCAGGACCTGAAGAATCTGTTGCACTTGACGGGATTCGAAGTCGTCCGCGAGGAATTCCACTTGCTCGTGCCGAAGAAGATTCCGGCCCTTTCAACGCTCGCCAACGAGTTTTTGGTGAAGATACCGGGCCTGCACCATTTCTGCCTGCTCGAGGTGCTGGAGATCCGCCCGCTAGCAATCCCGCGCGCGCGCAGGGACTACTCGTGCTCGATCATCATTCCGACTCGAAACGAAGCGGGTAACATCGAGGGCTGCGTCGAACGCACGCCTCAGATGGGGTCAATGACGGAGCTGGTTTTTGTTGACGGCGAATCGACCGACGGCACCGTCGAGAAGATCAAGGAGATGATCGCGCGGTACGAGGGCAGGCGCCGGATAAAACTCCTTCAGCAGAAGCCGGCGGTTGGGAAGGCCGACGCGATGCGAATCGGGTTCGATGCCGCCGAGGGTGATATTTTCATGATTCTCGATTCCGACCTCACGGTGCCGCCCGAAGACCTGCCGAAATTTTACATTCCATTGGCTGAAGGGACCGCCGATTTCGTGAACGGTTCGCGGCTCGTCTATCCGATGGAGAAAGAGGCGATGAGGCTGCTGAACGTGATCGCGAACAAGCTGTTCAGTTACGCGTTCACGTGGCTGCTCGAGCAGCGCATCACCGATACGCTGTGCGGCACGAAGGTTTTCTTCAAAAAGGATTACAAGCGGATCGAGGATAACCGCTCCTACTTCGGCGATTTCGATCCGTTCGGCGATTTCGATCTTTTGTTCGGCGCGTCGCGCCTCGGATTAAGGATGGTCGAGATACCGATCCGCTACCGCGCACGCACGTATGGCGACATCAAGATCGAACGCTTCAAGCATGGGTGGCTCTTGTTGAAGATGACCGCCGTCGCATTCCGAAAGCTGAAACTGTCGAAGTGGCGCGAGTCGGCGAGCAATTTTGTGCGAGAACTCAGGAATGAGCGCGGAGGTGCCCGCTAATGGAACGGGTGAAGATAGGCGTCATCGGCTGCGGCCAGATCTCAGACCTCACGGTGTGGGGCTACCTCGAAGACGAGCGGGTCGAGATCGCCGCCGTCTGCGATTCCGATAAAGAGAAGGCCGAAACAAAGGCGAAGCAGTGGCGGGCGGGAAAGGTGTATCATGATTACCGCGACCTGCTGCAGGATAAGGAGGTGGATGCGGTTGAGATCATCACTCCGCACGATCTTCACTGCAGGATGGCGATCGACGCGGCCCGGTCAAAAAAACATATTTCCGTTCAGAAACCGATGGCCTGCACTGTCGCCGAATGCCGCCAGATGACTGACGCCGCGCAAGAGGCGAATGTTCTGCTGCGGGTGAACGACCCCTACGTTTTTTATCCGCCCATCGTGAAGGCGCGTGAGCTGATTGACGCGGGCGAGATCGGCCCGCTCGCGATGATACGGGTTCGCACGACGGTCGGCAGCATGGACTGCGGCTGGAGCGTCGATCCAAGCGCCTGGGCGTGGCGTTTCGACACCAGGCGCAGCGGCGGCGGAAACATGCTCGACGACATGCACCACAAATTCGCGACCGCCTTTTATCTCGGCGGCGACGTCGAAAAAGTATCGGCCTTCATCGAGAATCGGGATTATTTCGCCGATGCGCCCGCCACCGTCATGTGGAAGTACAAATCGGGCCAGGTGTACGGCGTGATGGAGTGCGTGCATGCGAATGACATGCACATCAAGACGAAGTACTACAACTGCGAGGAGCGCTTCGAAATTACCGGCTCTCGCGGCATCATCTGGATAACCCGCTGTACCGGCCGGCTGATGGATCTGCCCGCCCTTATCATGTATCGGAACGGCGAAACGCGCGAATTTCACGGAATCGCGGCGGAATGGGAGGATGGCTTCAAGCAGTCGAACCGCCACTTCATCGACTGCCTCCTCGATGGCGTCGCTCCCCGCCTCTCGAGCGAGGAAGCCATCAAAGTGATGCAGTTTGCTCTCTCGACCTACGCCTCCGATGATAAGCAGGCCGCGGTCAACCCCGACCTTGTTTCTTAACGCGGACTCCCGCCGAGGGCAGCGCCTTTTTTCTCCCGGTCAGCGTTGGCACCTTTGTTTCCGGCTCCCACGGCGCCATGCTTTTTGCGCGGCGGCGCGCCAGGTCGTACGCGAGCAGGAATGCAAATAGCGTGATCGAGATAATGCTGATCCATTTCCCCACGCGGTAGCCCGCGGGCAGGTACTGCACCTCGATGACATGTTTCCCAGCCTCCACAGGAATAGCGATGAATAGATAATCGGCACGATATGGCTCCACCTCGCGCGCGTCCACCGTTACCCGCCATCCCGGCAGATACATGTCGTCCAAAAACACGAATCCCGCCGCAGGCGCATCCACGACAAGCTGGACCGTTTGCCTGTCCTTCTGCTCGACAAGCACGTCGGCCCTTTTCTTCTCGCCCTCGAGAGGCGCCTGTGACTGAGGCTGTTCTTCCAGAAGAATCGTATTTCTATAATCGAACGCCGGATCGGCGAGCCGCTGGAGGGCGGCATACTTGTCCGGGACCACCTCGATTTGAGTTGTAAAAAATGCGCGCGGCAGTGCATCGGAATTCTCATATATATTAACGTCGCCCGAATACACCTTCTTCAACTTGAACGATTTCGGCAGTCTGTTTTTCGGTTTCGACTCCGGATACAGGTCTCTTCCGGGATCCTCGATAATATAGCGGGCGCCCAGCAGGTTTAACATGTGCGGGTGAATTGCTTCCGAATTCCATTGGACCGAGCCGGTAAAGGGAAGGTCGTACGACGGCTGGCCACCTGTTTCCATAAACGAGCAGAACTCGGCGAATCGTTGCAGCGAGAGCGATTCATAGCCGGCAGTTTCTCGAATTCGCTCGATCATGCCGAAGTTGGAGTTGAGAAGATAGTTCTTCCAATCGTTCTTCACATGGAAGATATGGACGCGGTCGGTTCCGATTTTCTCCTTCAAAACCTGCTTTGCCTCCGTCAACTCCGGAAAAACCTGCGGAGTGATCCAGGGATAGGTGACCGGGTTCGAGACGTAAAGGAGAAGGTCCAATGCCACCAACACGATTGCCAGCATCCCCGCCGGCGCCGCGGAGCGCGCGCGCACGGCAAGCAGACAACCAATGAGCAGAACGAAAATGTACACGCCCGCCGCTTTCGGAATCAGCAGGAGGAGCAGAGCCGCCAGAGCAACGAAGATGCCCAGCCTCACAGAAGTTCGTGCGCTTTGAGGCGGTTGTTGAAGAACGTTATCAATAAGATAGCTGCACCCGATGCCAGCCAGAGTCGCGATAGAGAAAGCAGTCAGAATCAATAACCGATTCGGCAACCGGAACCAGTCGCCGGTCGGCAAAAGCATGTATAACCGAAACAGAGGAGTGTGCATGCCGAACGCGATTAGAGACGCTACGACCGCAAGGACGGCGAAAAAGAAAGTCTCACGCCACCGCTCGCGCTGAACAAACGCGAACACCGCCAGAAGCAGCGCAACGACTCCCGGGTACAGCGTGTACTGTTGCCATTTGTAAGAGTCGGGATTTATAATCGCTGCCAAGAACATTGAGGGATACAGCGAACCGCCCGGCAGCAGGGCCGCAAGCGACAATCCGCCCGGCGGCCTGGTGCTCAGGGTCGAGAGCTGAAACGTCGGAATCCACTGGATGGCCGAAAGCAGTGCCGGAGCGACTGTCAATCCGAGCAGACACACAAGGAATGAGCGGCCCACTGCGACCGCGCCCGGCTTCGCCTGCTCAAGCTTGATTACGGTAAGATACAGGAGATACGCGAAGGCGCCGTACAGCGTATAGACGAAGCCCTGCATATAGCCGGCGAGAAACTGCGAGGCGACAGCGGCGCTCAGCAGGATCATGTCGAGGACGCGCCCGCGGCTGAATGCCCGGTGAATCAAGAGGAACACAAGTGGAATCCACACATGCGTGAGCACGATGTGAGGCCAGGTGAGAATATAGACCACGAACCAGCAGAACATGTAGGCGGCGCCGGAAAATGTTGCCGCCGTTTCGGATACGCGCAGCTCGCGCATCCAGAAAAACATGAAAGCACCCGCGAGGAAGATATGCAACAAATAAATCAGGCTCAGGGCGCGGGCGGGCTCAAGGAACAGGTGCGGAAAATTCAGCGGGTAAAACAGCGCCGCCTGGTATGTCGCCAGGAATGGCATCCCGCAGTTGGTATAGGGATTATAAAGGGGGATCGAGCCGTCGCTCAGGCTGCTGAAGGCAAACTCGCGCACCGGCAGGTGGTAAACGTACATGTCCGCGTTCGATCCCGCAATGATCCTGTTTTGCGCCTGGGTTTGCTGAACGTGAGTCCACCAGAAAATCAGCGCAAAGAAGAAAAGGACGAGCAGGCTCAGCAGTGTCGGCGTCAGGAGTGGGGAGAACCAGGAATTTTTCTTTTTGAAGGTAAACGCGTTCTCGTTTGTTTTCATCTTCCTCTTATACGTTCTTCACCTACCTCATCCACTACGCATGAGGCGGCTTAAAAAAGCCAAAAATAATTATATCATACATTTAGGCCTTATTGCGGAAAGGCCGCCAAGGCAACGGACGGGGAAAAATCAGTCTATATTATATATGCAGAGGATTGCAGCAATATGAAAATGGGACGCATAGCGGACGCGGTTGTTGTCGGCGGCGGGATTGCAGGCGTCAGCGTCGCCTGCCATCTGGCTAAGAACGGCATCGGGAAGATCATCCTCCTTGAGAAAGAGCCTCTGCTGGGGATGGGCTCGTCGGCGGCGAGCGCTGGAATTATCTACCACCATTTTTCGGAACCGGTCAACCGGCAGCTCAGCCGGGCAAGCCTTCAGGCGCTCCTCGAATTCGAAGATCGGTTTGAGACCGATATCGACCTGCGGCAGAGCGGCTGCATACAGACGGCGGGAACGCCCGAGGATCTCGCGGTGCTGGAAGGCATGCACCGAGGCCTTGCGGAGCTGAAAGTGCATTCCCGGATGCTCGCGCCAACGGAACTGACTCACCTGATCCCAGGACTGGTGAGCACCGATCTGCTTGGCGCGCTGTTCACTCCCGGCGACGGTTATTTCGATCCGCACGGCGTCATTCAGGGATATGCCGCCGCCGCTCGGCGGTTGGGCGTCGACTTTGTCACGAACACGCCGGCAATCGATCTGGTTGTCCACTCAGGCAAAATAGAGGGCGTCAGAACACCTGCGGGCCTTGTCTCCACGCGCATTGTAGTCGATTCGGCCGGGCCGCTGGCCGCCGACGTTGCGCGCATGGCCGCCGTGCGCGTGCCGATCGTGACGGTAAAACGGCAGATATTCATCTCCGCGCCTACTGCCGCCGTCCGGAATGATGCGCCATTCTATTTCGACCGAAACCCGCCCTTTTACTTCCGCCCGGAGAGCGGCGGACTATTGATGAGTATTGCAGAAATGGACGAATGCGGCGCAGACAACCTGGTTGTGGATTGGCGAAGTGCCGAAATTTTGGCCGAACGCGCGCTCAACCGGCTGCCGGCCCTCGAATCGACCCGGATCATGAGGGGATGGGCTGGCTTGCGCAGTATGACACCTGACCGCGCCGCCATCCTGGGGCCCGCGGGCGAACCTGAAGGATTCTCTTTCGCTTGCGGCTTCAGCGGGCACGGCGTCATGCATTCTCCGATGACCGGCAAAATCGTCGCCGCACTTGTTACCGAGCCGGCGCTCAAAAGTTGCGACGGCGTCGATCTGGTCCCTTTACAATTTGACCGGTTTCTTTCCTGAATCTTCCTTTCCGTAAAGCAGCGCCACTTCTTCTGGCGCACTCTTCGTTTTCGAGCAATACTGTCTTGGTGATATTTATTGCATAAATTTAATAAAAAGGCGGGAAGAACCATGTTCAAATCCGTAGGATCTTTTTTTAAGCAGACTTTTTCTGAATGGAGCAGGGACAAAGTTCCCGTTATGGCCGCCGCGCTTGCATACTACGCCATTTTCGCGATCGCCCCGCTATTCCTGATTGCGATCGCAATCGCAGGATTTGTTTTGGGCGAGCAGGCGGCGCAGGGTCAGTTGATGAGCCAGATAGAGGGTGTGGTTGGTCAACAGGGAGCGCAAGTCATAGAATCGATGATCGCCGGCGCAAGCAATACCTCCGGCGGGATTATAGCAACGGCGCTTGGAGTGGCTGCGCTCCTCTTTGGCGCATCGACGTTGTTTGTCCAGCTTCAGTATGCTCTGAATGTGATCTGGGAGGTACGCCGAAAGCCTGAGCGAGGGATCATGGGGACGGTGAAAGACCGCCTTGTTGCAGTTGCCATGGTCATATCGATCGGAATACTTTTGATTGCCCTGATGGTCGCTTCATCGGTTCTCTGGTCGCTTACCTCTTATTTCGAGGGGGTGCTTCCGCTTCCCGGCTGGTTCTGGCAGCTTGTTAATTTCTTCGGCTCCTTCATCATTCTGATACCGCTGTTTGCCCTTATATTGAAGGTGGTGCCGGACGTTAAGATAGCATGGAAAGACGTATGGATAGGCGCTGCTGCGATCGCGATTCTTTTTGCCGTTGGGCAGTTCCTGCTCGGACTGTACCTCGGCAGTAAATCGTTCTCCTCGACGTACGGCGTCGCGGGAGCCGCCCTGCTCCTTCTGGTGTGGATTTATTACTCGGCGCAGATATTCCTTCTGGGCGCCGAGATGACGCAGGTCTACGCGAGGCGGTACGGCCGAAAAATCGAGCCGGCCGATGATGCGTATTTCGTGAGAAAAGAGAGGGACGAGCAAGAGAGGAAAGCCGCCTGAAAGCCAATCCATCGAGAACGCAAATTGCCGGAGAGGTAAAGCCTTTGATATCAATGGCTTAAAGGCTGTCTAAGAAGGCTCGTCCATAAAACCGAGAAGAAAAGAATGTTCACACTTCGCTGGTAAATACCAAGAGAGACCTTTATTGTTTGCGGAAATCACTTGCCAAAACGCGTAAAACATGATATGTTTCCGTTACCTCATTTGTAGGATGTAATCCATCGCAGGGAGGCAGGGCACGTAGGGACGTAAGCGGGTCTCTTATGTTTTGCCCTTCAGAATCTGCGTCTACACGTTTCCGCACTCACCTCCGTAAACCGCCTTAAACCAACCCGAGCAAGCTCTGTACCTGTCAAATTCACCCACAGTTTTCGGACAGGCTACGGCGGCTCTTACGCAGATGGTCAGTTCCCCGGAAGGGAGTGCTCAATGAAGCCGGCTATGAACCTCGGGAAACGGATTTACGCGGGATTATTCCTCATTACGTTCTCCACACTGATGTACGAGGTTCTTCTCACTCGTATCTACAGTGTTACCATGTGGTACCATTTTGCCTTCATGGCGATATCGATTGCGATATTCGGCATGTCGGCCGGCGCCATCCTGGTTTATCTGCTTCCCAGATTTTTCAGGGAAGAAAGAGCAAAGAGTAATCTCTCCGCCTTCTCTTTCCTGTACGCGATCTCGATATTCCTGAGTTTTCTCTTGCAGTTGGACCTGCCGTCGATGAAAAATGGTGACGGAATCGGATTTCATTCCCTCGCTTTCACTTACATAACCGCTTCAATTCCATTTTTTTTCAGCGGCGTCTGTGTCTGCATCGCGCTCACCAAGTTCACGAAACAGGTGAGCAGGCTCTATGCCGCCGACCTCATTGGATCGGCGGCCGGATGCATCGTTCTAATTCAGGTGCTCGAGATAGTGGATGCGCCGACGGCGGCTGTGGCGGTTGCTTTTTTTGGATGTATGGCGAGTTTCATGTTTGCCGCCGAAGCGAAGATGTTCAAGCTGAAGCTTGTCGGCGCGGTCTGCAGTCTGTTGCTGTTGCTCTTTGTATTCTGGCATACCTATCTATCGTATCGGGAGATACCGGTGCTGAAGCTGAAATGGGCGAAAGGACATCGCGAGCCCGCAGCTTATCTATACGAGCGCTGGAACTCGTTCTCCCGCATTACGGTCTCGGGGAATCCGCACGCGAACAGACAGCCGTTCGGATGGGGACTCAGCCCCGCGTGTCCTCCGGATCAAACGACAAAAGAGTTGAAATTGGAGATCGATAACGCGGCGGGCACCGTCTTGACCGGCTTTGACGGAGATCTTGGCGATCTGGAATACCTGCGGTACGACATCACAAATCTCGCCCATTATGCGCGGCCCGACTCAGACGTGCTGGTGATCGGGGCCGGCGGGGGCCGCGACATCCTTTCGGCTCTGGTTTTCAAACAGAAGTCGGTCACAGGCATCGAAATGAACGATGCGATAGTATCCGCAGTCAATGACCGGTTCGGCGCGTTTACCGGTCATCTCGATCAGAATCCCCGAGTGACGTTCGTATCGGACGAGGCCCGCAGCTGGGTCACCAGACAGAAGAAATCATTCGACATCATACAATTGTCGCTGATCGACACGTGGGCGGCAACGTCCGCGGGGGCATTCGTGCTGTCGGAAAATTCGTTGTACACGGTCGAAGCGTGGAACGTATTCCTCAAACATCTTTCGCCGGATGGCATCTTGACCGTCTCAAGATGGTACCACCGCTTCATGCCGGGCGAAATGTACCGGCTGAGCTCTCTGGCGGCGGCTTCATTACGACAGTTGGGGGTTACGAGGCCCCGCAATCACATGGTGATCGTTCGGAGGATGCTTAACGGATCCGCCATGAATCCCGACGGGATCGGAACGCTGCTTGTGAGCAGGCGCGACTTTACGAACGCTCAGTTGGAGACAATTGAAGCCACCGCCGGCGCAATGGGATTCGAGGTCGTCTTCAGTCCCAGGTCGGCGGTTGATCCGTTCTTTACCCAGATCGTTTCGGCCAAAAATATCGAACCGGTCGCCGAGGCATATCCGCTGGACATCACGCCCCCGACCGATGACGATCCATTCTTTTTCAATATGCTCCGCATCCGGGATGCCTTCAATCCCGAACTCTGGGAGCAAGGCAACGTGCGCTTCAATATGGAAGCGGTCTTCGTCCTGGCCGAGTTGCTGATCCTCGTGCTCATACTCACGCTGCTGTTCCTCGTGTTGCCGCTCCTGCTGAAGCGGAACGGAACAAGTCTCGCGGGATCGCTGCCGCTCTTCATCTACTTCGCGGGAATCGGCTTCGGCTTTATGCTGATCGAAATCTCGCAGATGCAGAGGATGATTATCTTTCTGGGCCACCCGACATATGGCCTCTCGATCGTGCTTTTCTCTCTCCTCCTGTCCAGCGGCGTCGGCAGTTATCTGACTGAAAAGCTGCAGAACCAAAGACCCCTATACGTTCAGATTCTGTTCCTCCTGTTGCTGATCCTCATCACCTACGGCCTGGCGACCCCTCATTTCATTGACGCGTTCGAAGGTTCACCAACGCCGATTCGCATCCTCAGCGCTATTGCCGGTCTCATCCCGCTGGGACTCTTTCTGGGCATGGCATTTCCCATCGGGATCAAAGTCGCTGCGGATAAGTGGAAGGAAGTTACGCCATGGTTCTGGGCCATTAACGGGACGACGTCGGTAACCGCGTCGGTGCTTGCAATCGCCATATCCATGAACTGGACCATCGGTTCCGCTTTCTGGACCGGCTTCGTTTGCTACGGCTGCTCATTTCTCTCCCTCGGTTGGCTGAGCCGAGCCTCGATCTTGTCCTGGCGCCGCAGCCGGCTGAAGAAAGGGCACGAGGATGCGCCGCCGCGTTGGAAATCGCTGGAAGAATGGTAATCGAAAAATTTTTTTGGAGGCACTTGCCGAATTGACTTTGGAGGTACAAATTATATTTTAGCGGAAACGATGACTCTGGTTCCGAATACCGGATGTGAGATCTTAAAAATTCCGGGGCGTCAGGAAAGGCGATTCAGGTCGCTGAATTCTGCTCGGCAGGAGCGCCGATCTCCATTGGAGCCGTCGTTTTCGCTTCTCTATTTCAGGCTGCCGCTCCTCAACTGGCTCCGCTAAAGCGCCTGATCCACGGGAAGGACGTACAGCTTCAGCCCTTCATGAGAAAACCGCTCTTTGAGCACCTTGAGAGCATCGGCAAGGGGGGCGACATGTTCGTCGCCGATCGCAAGCATCATCATTGAATTGATTCCCGGCCACACATGGCTTCCCAGTCGCGGGCCGCTTGTCTTCCCTTTTCCAATAACCTCACTCCATTTCGTATAGCTCTGCAGCCCGAGGTTTTCAAGCACTTCGGCGACGTCCGGATCTATGGCATTGCCGTATATGATAAAGGCCAGTTTCATTTTATTGCCGCCTATCGACATCCCTCTGATGGAAAATTGAGTAGATGACGGGTACCACGACAAGCGTTACAAGGGTGGAAAGGGCAAGCCCGCCGATGACGGTGATCCCGAGCGGCTGGTATATCTCCGAGCCTTCCTTGCTTGCAAGCGCCATCGGAATTATGCCGAGCAGCGTTGTAATCGTGGTCATCAGAACCGGGCGCAGTCGCGTCTTGGCCGCCGTCTTCACCGCGTCGGAAAACTCAAGACCGCGGGCCCGAAGCAGATTGATATAGTCCACGAGGATGATTGCGTTGTTGACCACTATACCCATAAGCATGATGGTTCCGATAAACGACATCAGGCTCAGCGTCACACGGGTCAAGAGAAAGGCCGCAATCACGCCGACAAATGCGAAGGGCACGGAGAACATGATGATAAACGGATCGAGAAGCGACTCGAACTGCGACGCCATCACCATGTACACCAGGACGATGCCGAGCAGAAGGAGGAGCGTAAGGTCTCGAAAGGCCTTTTGCTGCTCCTCCACCTCACCGCCGTATGAAATGGAAATGCCGGGCGGCAGTTCCAGTTTTGCCAGTTCCCGCCGGATATCGCCGGTCACATCACCCAGCGATCGGCCGTAATTCGAGGCCTCCACCTTCACCACTCGCTGCCGGTTCAGCCGCTCGATCTCTATTGGGCCAGATTCCCTCGCGATCGTGGCGATATTTTTCAGTTTTACCGGGATACCCATGGCAGATGCTATGGATATCTCGCCGATGTCTTCGATGGAGGAACGTCTATCCTCCACCAGCCTCAGGAAGATATCATAATCTTCACCGGCATCGCGGTATTCGGCGGCGGCCCGCCCAAAGATGTTCGTTCGCAACGTTGCGGCGACGGCGCCCATGTTCAGACCGAGCGAAGCCGCCTTTTGGCGATCGACGTCCACCCAGATCTCCGGTCTGTCGCTGCTCCGACTCGTGGTAACATCCACTGCCCCGGGAATGCGCGAGACGATTTGTTGTATCTCGGATGCGAGCCGCGTCGTCTCTTGAAAATCATGGCCGAGGATCTCGATGCTGATCGCCTTGCCCCCCGTTCCTTTCGCCGCCGACGACATCGGGCTTTCAGCCCTGACCGACAGCTTTGCCACGCCCGGTATCTGCGCGAATTTCTCCCGGAGCACGTTGGCTATCTCTTTGGCCGAACGATTCCGTTTTTCCTTTTCGACCAGCTTGATTCCGCCGACCCCGATATGACGCCCCTCTTTGAACCCGAGCGCAGTCGCGATCCCGTACTCGCTCTGCCCGCACATGCCGTAATAATGATCGACTTCCGGTCCGTGCTCGCTCACGATTTTCATCATCTTCGATACCACCTCGGAAGTCGCCTCCAACCTGGAATCGACCGGAAGTTCGACTGCAATGTTCAGATCACCCGTATCGACTTCGGCAAAAAAGTCGGTCCCGATCAGGCCGGCATAGATGACAACCGCGCACAGAACCACCAGCGTTATGGCAACCCCTACCACCGTCATTCTATGAGCAAGCGCCAGACCGAGCAGGCGCGAATAGCCGTTCTCGATCCGTTGAAAAAAGGTCTCGCCGGCGCCCGCTTCGCGCCGGGCCAGCAGCCGCGAGCACAGCATCGGCGTAAGCGTGAGCGATGTGATAAGCGAGGCAAGCAGCGTGATCGTGACGATCGCGGCAAGCTGCTTGAAGATGATGCCGCTGATCCCGCCGACGAACATGAGCGGAAGGAAAACGACAACGGTTGTGAGTGTCGAGGCCGAAACCGCGAGAGCGACCTCGCTCGATCCGATCACCGACGCGACCGAAGGCCGCTCACCTGCATCGATATGGCGCGTTACATTCTCGAGAATCACAATTGCGTTGTCCACGACCATGCCGGTGGCAATAGCCATGCTTACCAGCGACACCACATTGATCGTATACCGAAAGAAAAACAGGAAAATGAAAGCGACAATGAGCGAAACCGGAATCGTGAGAACGATAATAAGGCTCGACCGCCACCTGCGCAAAAACAAAATGCTGACGATCACAACCAGCACGGCTCCGTTGATTGCGGCATACGTCAGATTCCTGATCGAGTTGGTGATGGTTCTCGAGTCGTCTATGATCACGGTCGTGGTTATGTCCGACGGCAGCTCGCTCTTCATCTCTTCGAGCTCTCGTCTGATCTGACGGATGATCTCCACGCGGTTCGCTCCGATCTGCCGCTGGACAATCATCATCAGGCCCGGCTTGCCGTCGCCCCACACATTCTGAATCGATTCCTTGAAGTCGTCGGTCACTGTCGCGACATCGCGCAGGCGCACGAGCGCGTTGCCGGATCCGCCGACAACGGTCGAGGCGATCTCCTCCACTTTCTCGAAGCGGCCGGGTATCCGAACCTGATACGTCCTGCGTCCGAGTTTCACCTCGCCGACCGGCAGATTAATGTTCTCGGCGCTCAGAATCTGGGCGATTCGGTCCACTGAAAGCGAATACGCGTTCAGCCGCTCATTTTCAAACTCGATGTTGATCTGGCGCTCGAGGCCGCCTTCCAGCCACACGCCGCCGACGCCCGGAATCCGCCTCAGCCGGTCGCCGATGATGTCGTCGCAGATTCGGTAGAGTTGGGGATAGCTCTCGGTGGCATTGACGCTGAAGAAGAAAATGGGCGCGGTCGCGCTGCTGAACTTGAACAGCATCGGCTCCTCGATGTCTGCCGGCAGCTCGCGTTTGACCATGTCGAGCTCGTCGCGCACATCATTGGAGGCTACGTCCAGATCGCTGCCCCAGGCAAACCGCAGCGTAACGAGCGACAGATTGTCCTTCGAGAGCGACATGATATCTTCCAGATTGTTGACGCCGCTCATCGCGTCTTCAATATACTTCGTGATGTCTGATTCGACGTCGCTCGCATTCGCGCCGCGATACAGCGTCAGGATGCTGATCGCGGGGGTCTCCACCTCCGGGAACAGGTCGATCTGAAGTCGAAAAACAGCGACCATGCCGACCAAAAGCACGGCTAAAAAAGCCATGAGTACGGTAGTCGGCCTCCTGACTGCGATTTCGGGTAAATTCACGGCTGCGACTCCATGTCCGACACGATCCGGACGGAGGCGCCGGACCTGAGGTTGTTCTGTCCTTCGACGACCACAAGATCCGCTGGGGCAAGTGCCCCTGAGACCTCGGTCCAGCCGCCTGAATGACGCCCACGCTGAACATCGACACGCCGCGCCGTGGAGTCGTCAATCACAAAGAGAAATTCAACACCGGTGCCGGGAATGCGGGTCAGTGCATCATCGGGTACGGCGAGCACCTCCACCTCCTCGCCCAAAACGACCACCCGGGCAAACATTCCGGCACGTAATCGGCCTTCCCCATTCGGCGCCCACAATTCTACGGCAACGGTGCGTGCTGACGAATCCATGCTGGGAGAAACAATCTTCACTTCCGCAGGGAATCGCTCGGCCGGATAGGCATCCACTTCGAGATATGCCACTTGACCGCACTTCAGAAATGGGAGGTCGCGCTCGGGAAAATCGCAAACCACCTTCACGGGATCCATTCGGGCGATCGAAATAATGGGCTCCGAAGGATTATTCTTGTCACCCGCATCAACGTATCGGGCGGTGACAACCCCCTCCATTGGGGAACAGACGGTGTGATTCTCCAGATACACGCGCACGTGCTGTAATGCCGCCCCCGCCTGCGCCACCTGCGCGACGGCCATCTCCTTTGCGGCAGCGGCGACATCGCGATTCGCATCGATTGCATCAAGCATTTGTTGAGACGCAACACCGTCCGCAAACAACGTCGAGACGCGGGAATGTTCCACCTCCACATTGCGCAGCTTCGCCTCGGCCTGTAGAACCTGCGCCTGAGCCGCCTGCAAAGCCGCCTCGGCCTCCAGGACGCGGGCCGATGCTTCCGCATGTTCAACAATCGCTACCATCTGGCCCTTCTTGACCTCCTGCCCCTTCTCGATCGGCAAATCCTCTATGACTCCCGCAACTTCAGAAACGACCGCGGCATCGGCAAAAGCCAAAATGCTGCCTGTCGCGGAAAGCTGCCGCGTCATTGTTTTCTTTGCCGCCTTCTCCACGGTAACAGGAACAGCTCTCGCTTCCGCATCATCCTCCGCTGTCATCGCTCTCTGGTTGCAACTTGTTCCAGCCAGTGCGCAGATCACAATGAATCGGCTAATCCATTTCACGGCTCACCATTCCTTGATTTTGGCAACCTGATCGACATACATGTCTTTGCCGCCGGCTGTGTCGCGTTATAAATCCTCGCGCCGGCCATTCGTAATTTTCCGCGGGTGACCCCCGGATAAGCGGGCATTATTGTATCATATTTTCTTCAGCGGTACACCGAACGAGCATTCTGGCGTGCAGCCGGATTCGGCCACTGGGGAAAACCCGATATTTCGGAGTCCCCGCCCCGCTAAAAAAAGATGTTCCCCCCGACCGGATCGCACCCTGTTTTCTTCTTGACATCGAGCCATCGGGGGGCTATGATGTTTGGACTGAATGGTCCAAACGGGAGGTGCGGATGAGCGCAAGAAAAAAACTCGTCTTTACAGCGGCAAGGCTTTTCCACGCCAAGGGGTACAACAACACGAGCGTGCAGGATATCCTCGAAAAATCCGCCGTTTTCCGGAACAATTTCTACTACCATTTCCAAAGCAAAGAGCAACTCGGATTCGAGGTGCTTGAGCGGAGGATGAGCCAATGGTATGAGTTTGTTCTCAATCCGTCACTCGACGATCGAAAGTTGAGCGCGCGCGAACGCATAAACGCTCTGCTTGACCGGGTGAGCCTGCTCGGATGCTCGAAGGAAGGCGAATTCGGCTGCCCTTTCGGTAATCTGGCCCTCGAGATGAGTTGTATTCACGAGCCATTCCGCCAGAAGCTCAGCGATTTCTTCCGTAGCATCTCCCGGCGTCTGACGCAGTGCCTCGAGGAAGGCATGAAATCGGGTGATTTCCCGCAGAACCTGCCCTCGGACGAAATCGCCGATTTCGCGATCGCGTTGATTCAGGGATCATTTCTCCTGCGGAAGACCCACAGAGACCCTGAGATTTTTCAGAAAAACATTGAAATGCTGCGTCGTTTGTTCGGGGAAGATAAAGACCATGCATGATTCTCGCCGGCGAACGGCAGCTATCAGAAAGGAGAATTGAGGTGGAAGATCTTACCCGGATAGTTATTGATTTTGTGACATGCGAGGGACTAGCCTGCGCTGCGGGGATAGCAACTCGAGATACTCTCGCTGGCGGCCCGCCTACCGCCGATATCAGCTATGTTCTTCCGGATGCGAAATCGGCCATCAGCTTTGCCGTCGCCCTCGACCAGAGCCTGATCAAGCCGTTTCTCGCCAAGAAAGACCGGCGCTCCTATCAACACGACCACATTCATGCGCATGTTCTTTCCAGCGGAATCGCGTTCGAGCTCTCGAGCTATCTGGAACAACGCGGTTACCATTCCCGCCCTTTGAATTCAAACAATTTTTATCGGACGGATGCCTCTCCGGCGGGCGCGTTCGATCTGATTCCCGACATCTCGCTCAGGTATCTCGCGGTCGCATCGGGCGTGGCTTCCTTCGGGTTGTCCGGCAACGTGCTCAGGAAGAAGGAAGGAGCCGCGATCGTGCTCGGCGGAGTGGTAACGAGCGCGCAATTGGAGGCAACTCCGCCGCTGC
The DNA here is from genome assembly GCA_003598085.1 of Candidatus Abyssobacteria bacterium SURF_5. Taxonomy (NCBI): domain Bacteria; kingdom Pseudomonadati; phylum Candidatus Hydrogenedentota; class Candidatus Abyssobacteria; species Candidatus Abyssobacteria bacterium SURF_5. The sequence goes on along the minus strand of QZKU01000125.1, from coordinate 501 downwards.
CTGCAGAGGAGAACTACTGTGACGGCTGCCGCCTGTGCATTGCCTCGTGCGCGTCCGGCCTGATGGACCCTGAGGAAGAATCCCGCGTGACACTCGGGGGCAAAGAGCATGTCTACTCAAAGCGCCGCAGCTACCACCGGTGCGAATACGTTTGCGGCGGCTTCACCGGCCTTCATCCATCCGGCAAGTGGTCCACGTGGTCGCCCGGCAGGCTCCCGATACCCGAGACCGATGAGGAATTCATGGGAGCTCTGGCGCGCGGGGTGGAGGCGTACCGGCGCCGGCCGACGCTCGATGGCGGCTTTTACAGCCCGCTGCTCGACAAGCGGATCGGCCTCACCTGCGGCAACTGCCAGATCATATGCGTCGCCGATAAGGAGGAGCGAAAGCGTCGCTACAAAATGTGGTTCTTCTCCAATTTGGTTGATGAGTTTTAGTTAAAAAGTAGTGGACATCGTCGAACTCTTTTGCTAGAAAGAGATTGTGAGAAATCTTTCTTCG
>QZKU01000124.1 GCA_003598085.1 Candidatus Abyssobacteria bacterium SURF_5 | reverse complement strand
CGGACCTTAGCTTACAGTCCACGGGGGAGGAACCGGGATGAAGGCAGGAGGCAGAAGCAGATAGCAGTTCTACTAGGGATTAGCGCGGATCAGCACGGACTGGGAAAACAGTTTAGTTCGGGCTAACCTCAGATCCTCTCTTTTACTCCTTCAGATAACGCATTGCGTCAACAAATCAAGAGTAAACGTCCTCGAAATACGCATACGCCAGCAGTCTCTGATACCAGTCCCACCGCTGCACGTCAGGCTCAAGCTCAACGTCCTTGCCGTCCACCTGGCGCTTGTTCGCTTCGGTGGCTTCCTGGCCGTAATATTCAACACCTTTATCAGGATGCTTTGTTTCCGGCGTGTCGATGCCGATGTACCGAACCTTCCCGTCAGTCTCGTTGAATAGCCGGACGACGATTGTATCGCCATCAACCATGCGCACGACCTGTGCGGGGATACGAATCGGCCCAGGCAGGTCACCAACACCGCGCGCCTGATAGCGGAGGAAGTAGTACGTAAGTTGGCGGCCCTTGTACTGGAAGGCGATTTCTTCGTCATACGTGAGGGTGACAGGGCCGACGGTTTCGGATTTCGGCTCGTCATACTGGCGATGATAAAGCGGCTCGCCGTATAGCTCTTGGAGCCGCTCGACAGTGACTTGTCCATCGAACGGAGGAGGCTGGTCAGGGGGAGGAATGGCGGCGATTAAGAGCAGAAGGATAGAGGAAAGAAAAAATAGATGTCTTCTAGCCGGAATGACCATGCTATCTTTAACTATAGAAGTTGATTTTAGCTGTGCATATTTAATTACTATTCTTGGTTTGCACTTGCACCCCAGATTGCTGATTTTGTTCCGCAATTTGAATCAACGCTTTGCTAACTTGTTCTGCCCATTGTAAAAAAACAAGGGCTTCCCGACTGGTGACCGCCATTTCTGGGTGGGACTGCATCAGATTATAAACTCTGCCGAGGTCTTCATATGTATAGGCAAGGTCCGGGGAGAGAAGACCATTCTTTTTGAGTCTACCAATTGTCCAAGAGGGGACTGGATATTCGTCATTCTGAGGGTCGTCATAATCCCAAAAGTCTGAGAGATTGAAAATTGCTTTTTCAACGTCTGTCCAAGCATTCTCTATGGCTCTACGAGGCAATGATGAAGCGAGCTTCCGATACCATTCCCATCTTTTTGATCCCGACAATTCTTTTGGCGCAGGTTCAGCCGGTTTATTGGACGGTAATTCAGGAAGCGATCCTGCTTTCTTTGCACGCGATTCAATACGTCGAAAAGTTTCCGCAAAATTGACTTCAAAATCCTTATATCTGATGTTCATCAATCGTGGAAAAAGCTCAATAAGCTTCCGTCGAGTGACAAGAAAGATCAAAAAAATACAAAAGGGCCAGGTGATTGATCTAGTGATTTCGGCAATGAATGTTAAAATGTCCATTTTCCAGCCTTGCAATTGGTTTTAGAAATTGGTGAGATTACAAGATTATCATTTCATTGTTCATAAGTCACCTCAAGGCAGAGTACTTCCGCCTGTTCCAGCACAAGCTCTGTCGCGCGCGCCTGCTTGTCGGGCGGATATCCGTAGCGCCGGAGAATCCGCTTGATCATGACCCTCATCTTCGCCCGAACATTCTCGCGCACGGTCCAGTCAATCGTCGTATTCTCGCGCACCGTCTTCACAAGCTCCTGCGCAATTATCCGCAGCGTCTCGTCGCCCAGAACGGCCACCGCGCTATCATTCGTTTCGAGAGCGTCATAAAAGGCGACCTCTTCTTCGGTCAGACCAAGTTTCTCTCCGCGCCTGTCAGCCTCGCGCATATCTTTCGCCAGCTTTATCAACTCTTCGATGACCTGCACTGTCGCAATGGCTCGATTCTGATAGCGCCTGATCGATTCCTCTAGCATTTGCGCGAACGACCGGCCTTGCACGACGTTCTTTCGCTTGCGAGTCTTAATCTCTCCATCCAGCAGCTTTCGCAGCATCTCGACTGCCAGATTCCGGTGCGGCATGTCGCGCACCTCTGCCAGGAATTCATCCGAAAGGATTGAGACATCCGGTCTTTTGAGGCCGGCGGCCGCGAAGATATCGATGATCTGGTCGGACGCCACGGCGCGTGAAACGATCTGCCTGATGGCGACGTCGAGTTCCTCAGGGCTGCGCCGGCCGCCTGTGATGCTTTTTTGCATGACCGACTTTACAGCCTGGAAAAAGGCGACGTCGTCTCGGATTTCCAGCGCCTTTTCATGCGGCACGGACAGCGCAAACGCGTGCGACAAGTCAGTTACCGCTCGCGATAATCTCTCTTTACCGTCCTCCTGCTTGAGCACATGCTCCTGGGCGGCAGGCAGAACCGACAGCCGCTCTTGCGGACTGCCGGATTTCCATTTCGACCAGTCAAACCCGTGGAAAATTCCGCAGCAAATTTCATATTTCTCAAGCAGCGCCTGGACAGCCTTCGCCTGATCGATCGCCGTCTCTCCCTGACCGCCGCTCCTCGTATAACTCTCGACCGCTGACTGCAGTTCGTGCGCCAGCCCGAGATAATCGACAACCAGCCCGCCGGGTTTTTTCCCGAACTTGCGGTTTACCCGCGCTATCGCCTGCATCAGCCCATGGCTGCGCATCGGCTTGTCCATGTACATGGTATGCAGGGATGGCACATCGAAACCCGTAAGCCACATATCACGCACGATGACTATTTGAAAACGATCTTTTGAATCTCTGAAGCGGTTGGCAAGCTGCTCAAGCGGCTTTTGTGAACGGATATGCGGTTGCCATTCGGCCGGGTCGGACGCCGAGCCGGTCATAATGACCTTTATAATTCCCTCCTTGTCCTTGCTGCCGTGCCACTGCGGCCGCAGAGCGACTATCGCCTTATACAGTTCGACACAGATGCGGCGGCTCATGCACACGATCATTGCCTTGCCGTACATGGCGTCCAGCCGATTCTCGAAATGGTTCACGATATCCTGCGCGATCAGCCGGATTCTTTTTTCGGCGCCGACAATGGCTTCAAGCTGCGCCCACTTTGTTTTCAGCCGCTCCCTATGCTCGACTTCTTCGCCTTCGGTGACCTCCTCGAATTCCGGGTCCACCTTCGGGCGCTCCGCCTCGTCAAGCTCCAGCTTCGCCAAGCGGCTTTCATAGTAGATCGGCACTGTCGCTTCATCCTGAACCGCCCGCTCGATATCGTAAATGCTGATGTATTCGCCAAATACTTTCCGGGTGTTCCTGTCAGTCAGTTCCAGGGGAGTCCCTGTAAACCCGATAAAGGAAGCGTTCGGAAGAGCGAGCCGCATACTATGCGCAAATCCATCTCGAAGCTCACCGGATTCTCGATTCAATTTCCTTCCGAATTCATACTGGCTTCGATGAGCCTCGTCGGCGATGACAACTATGTTATGTCTTTCAGATAAAATGGGATGCCGATCTTCGCCCTCGAGCGGGAAAAACTTCTGGACCGTGGTAAAGACAACCCCGCCCGAGGCCACTTTCAATTTCTCACGCAAATCCGCCCTGCTCTCCGCTTTCACCGGTTGTTGCCGCAGTAGTTCAGAACATCGTCCGAACGTCCCGAAGAGTTGATCGTCCAGGTCATTGCGGTCGGTAATGACGATCAGGGTCGGGTTTTCCATTTTCGGATGCAAGACAACCCGCCCGGCATAGAAGGCCATTGTCAGGCTCTTGCCGGAGCCTTGCGTGTGCCATACGACTCCGACGCGCCGGTCGCCGGGCGTCGCGTCGGGGCGACTACGGGCAAAATATGTGCCTTCGCCCTCTTTCGACAACTCGGCCCTTTGAACGGGGGCGGTAGCGCGGACAGTCTCTTCCACAGCTACATTTACCGCATGGTACTGATGGTAGCCTGCCATCTTCTTTACCAGGACTCCGCCGCCGGTATCCTCAAAGACTGTGAAGTAACGTATCAGGTCCAGGAAGCGCCGTTTCTCGAAAAGTCCCTCCAGCGCCACCTGCAACTGCGGGAGGCATGAATCAGCCAGTTCCTGCCCTTCTATAGTCCGCCACGGCATAAACCACTCCCGGTCGGCGGTGAGAGTTCCGATGCGTGCATTTGTGCCGTCCGAGATGACGAGCGCCTCATTGTAGGCGAACAGCGACGGTATCTGGTCCTTATATGTTTGAAGCTGATTGAAGGCTGACCAGATAGTTGCATTCTCATCGGCGGCATTCTTAAGCTCGATGACGGCCAGCGGAAGCCCGTTGATAAACAGGACTATATCCGGCCTGCGTTCATGGTGATCCTCAGAGACGGTGAACTGATTCACCGCCAGAAATTCATTCTCATCCGGGTTTTCATAATCCAGCACGCGCATGAGGTCTCCGCGAATGGTGCCATCTGCATGCTCATACTCAACTGGCACTCCCTCAATGAGGTATTTATGCAGAGCATGGTTATTTCCTATCAGAGAGGGCGAGTCGGGCCGTGCCAGCTTTCGGAAAGCTTCCTCAAGGGCATCCGGTGGAACTTCGGGGTTCAGCCGCTGGAGAGCCTGCCGCAGGTGGCTTTCAAGAATCACCTGCGCATAGCTCTCGCGCTCCGCCAACGCCTCACCTGGTGCGATTTCCAGCCCCGAGAGAATCTTATATTCCATTGCTTCCAGCCACGCCAGCGTGGCCTGTTCAACGATGGATTCTGTAAAGCTGTTCGCGATCACCGAGCAGAGTCCCCCTCACCATTGGGCAGACCGATCGCCTGAATCTTGAACCATGCGACTAAATGTTCTGCGCCCTCCTTTGCCTTACCCTCTGGAATTCCAAACTGAGTAAGTGTGCGGCGAAATGCAACTTTCATCCGCGCCTGTAGCGATTCCCGCTCTTTCCAGTCGGTACCCATGTTGGCCTCTGCTGTTCCCAATACTGACTCAATGATGCTCACACCAGAAGGCAATGGCGTGGTTGCGGACAGATCGAGCGAAATCACGTAACGGCGCAATTCCTCCGTTAGTGGCGACAGGTATCCCGTGTAGGTGCGGTTGACTTCAGAAGCTGGCTCCTCCTCGATTGGCCCCGGCGAAGAAACAACGAGCATCTCCTCCGCCTTTCGCCCTGCAGTGGCCGATGCAGCGGCTTGGACGGTAGATGCGGCAAGGATTTCGATGTATGCGGTGCGGTCTATGGCGTATAGCAGCCGACTCGGCTCTATCCGCAACTCAATGCCATCGGGAAGCCCACCAGTCTTCATCGATATAACTAAGACCGGCGAGTCATCTTCATACTCGATTGCTGAGTTGACGGTCACTGAGCTGTCAACGCGGTTATGTAGATGATTAAATCGCTCGTATGGCTCGCGGGTGAATTGGAGATCAGGCTCAGTGCCTTCAAACGCTGCTAAAAGGAGCGAGAGAAGGGTATCCGCAGTCAAAAGATAGGTGCGCACATGGTTTTGCGTTAGTGAATCGAGAAACCCATCCTTCCCATGAGCAATGGGACCATTTACATTCCGCATTTCACTGAGAGCGTCCGCTAACCGATTGTGAGCTGAAAGGATTCTATCAAGCTTACTTGCGCCGCGCGTGTTCTGCAGACCAAGAAGACGGAGCGCCTCCACAAGCATCATGGTCATCGATGCGTCAGAAGATGGCATCGGCATGCCGTATTCGCCGAGTATGGTAAGACAGACAGACTCAACAAAGGATTTGACCGTTTCGACGAGACCATGCTGGTTTCCTTGGTAACTCGCGACCACCGCTTGGTAGTGGTTGCTCAAGGTCTGCGCGTCAGGCCAACGGTCCGCAACTCGGCGAAAATGGGGGGCTATTGAGTCTAATGCAGTTGACATCAGGTGCATCTCCCAACGATCTGTTCAGCTTTTTCAAGTCCGATTAATCCATCAATTAGCTGAGGCAACAGAGCATCTCGTATCTCGATCAGCAAATGGGTCTGCTCATCGGCAATGAAACGTCGCTGGTACAGTGGAGTAGCCTGTCGGTCAAATGCCCTTAGGACATCTGTTGTTGGTACGACGATACGAGACATATAAGCAAAGTTTCTATTCAGCCCAGGCACAGCCGAGTCTGAGCTGAGTTTGGGCAAATTGAGTTTCTTAATCGCCTCGTACAAGAAAGTTAACGGCATGTCTTTCATTGTAGGGACTACATAGAATGTCGTATCAATGGGATAAAAATCGCGGTGGACCCATGTGACAATTCCGGGATTCCCCTTGCGTCCCACGACCACTCCAGGGCCGGCCACGAGAGCCTCATTATGCCAGCCAACTTGACCATTCGACCCCATAACGGCAATATGCCCAGAGACTCGATCTGACGCTTTCAATGCTTTTCCATAGGCAAACTCGCACACCTCATTGAGTTGATGCATTTGCCATCCCATAGGCATTGATCCACTTTCCAAATTAATAAATGCGTCAGGAAAGCAATCCGCAACCTCCGGAGTCATTCCGCTTGGTGACTGCTTACCGGCCTTGGATATAACCGGGTCAAAGGCAACAAACCAGCTCTCGAAGATGGTGCGTGTTATTGCCTCCAGCGTCTGATTCATCCGCCGGTTAAACTCGATCTTGTCGTCCAATGCGCCGAGGATGCATGCAATGGCTTTTTGTTCTTTGACATCGCTAGGTAACCGCACCTTGAATTGCCGGAGCGAAGTCAGCGGCTTACTGATACAGGGAACACCCGTTGGATTCACATATGAAAGTATCTCGTGCTGCCCTTCTCTTGAACGAAAATAGTAGAAAACAAAAAGAGGATCGGCCACATCTTCATTTAGAGTTACTTTCATAAGATTTTGCGACAGGATGAATTGTTCGTAAGGAGTATCGCTCGGGACTATGCCCACTTTTCCGACAGTGCCTTGAGCGACAAAAACGACATCCTTGGGATAAGCAGATGAACTGCTGAGTTCGTTTGCTTTCGCCTCTGTCAAGAAGGTAAAATCGTCGGACTCAAATCGAGGCTCTCCGGGTTTGCCGAGATTTATGCCACGTATCACTGGAATTCCTGATTCACGATAGTTCACGGCTCTGATATTGGAACCAAATGGTCCCATTGCAAAAGGGCGGTCCTTATCGGCTGCAATATCTTCGAGTTTCACGTATCTCCAATTACCCGCCATGCCCGATATCCTCCAGATTCGCCCATATGAGTTTATCGAGCTTGGTGGACTGTTCCATCTGTCCGCGAAGAGCCGCGGTTAACCGCTCCATCTTTTCTTCGAACGGGTCGCCACTGTCTTCGGCTTCGGCTGCGCCGACATACCGTCCTGGCGTGAGGATGTGGTTGTACTGCCGGATATCATCGAGTGTGGCTGATTTGCAGAAGCCTGGAACGTCCTCATACGGGCGGGTTTCAAACCCGCCCCTACCATCGGGAATCTTGTCTCCTCGCCACGCATGGTATGTGCCAGCCACCTTCTGAATGTCCTCGCCCGTAAGTTCACGGTGGACACGGTCAATCATCGTGCCGAGCTTTCGCGCGTCGATGAACAGTGTCTCTCCGCGCCGGTCACGGAAGCGGCTGTTCTTCTTCTCGCGAGTGAGGAACCACAGGCAGACAGGAATCTGCGTTGAATAGAAAAGTTGTCCCGGCAGTGCCACCATGCTATCCACTAGGTCAGCCTCTATGATGTTCTTTCTGATTTCGCCTTCATTCGATTGGTTTGAGGACATGGAGCCATTCGCGAGCACGAAACCGGCGAGTCCGGTCGGAGCGAGATGATAGATGAAGTGCTGTACCCAGGCGAAGTTGGCGTTTCCCGCTGGCGGAATCCCATACTTCCAGCGTTTGTCGTCCTTGAGAAGGTCTCCGCGCCAGTCGCTGTCATTGAAAGGCGGATTGGCGAGGACGTAGTCAGCCTTGAGGTCAGGGTGAAGATCATGATGAAAAATATCGGCATGCTCTTTGCCGAGATTGCCGTCAATACCTCGAATGGCAAGATTCATCTTCGCCAGCCGCCAGGTGGTATGGTTCGACTCCTGGCCGAAGATGCTTACATCGCCTTTGCGTTTGCCGCCGTTACCGTTGCCAGATGAATGAGCCTTCACAAATTCGACCGACTGAACGAACATGCCGCCAGAGCCGCAGCAGGGATCATACACGCGCCCGTTATAAGGAGCCAGCATTTCGACCAAGACGCGAACTACAGAACGCGGCGTATAGAACTGGCCGCCCTTTTTGCCTTCGGCGCTCGCAAACTGTGACAGGAAATACTCGTATACGCCGCCCAGGATATCCTTTGTCCGGCTCTCTCTATCGCCGAGGCCGATCTTCCCGACAAGGTCGATTAGCTGACCAAGCCGCTGCTTGTCGAGACGCGGGTGAGCGTATTCTTTTGGAAGCACTCCCTTGAGAGAGGAGTTGTCGCACTCGATGGCGACCATGGCTTCGTCCAGGATTTTACCGATGGTCGGCTGCTTCGCGTTTGCTTTGAACACGGACCAGCGAGCTTCTTTCGGCACCCAAAAGATGTTGCCTGCTCGGTATTCGTCCGGGTCTTCCGGGTCGGCTCCCTGTTTACGCTGCGCCTCCAGCTTCGCGTGCTGCTCTTCGAATGCGTCGGATATGTACTTGAGGAAAATCAGGCCGAGCACAACATGCTTATATTCGGCGGCATCCATATTCGAGCGCAGCGCATCGGCAGCCTTCCAGAGTTCATTCTCGAAGCCGAGATTCGCGCCATTGTTTACCTTCGCCATTCATGCTCCTTCCGTTGAGCCGTTCAATAACAGTCCATAACATACACAATCCGGCACGCACTGCTGATTCCGCTTGAGCAATTGGTTGCAGAAGACCATAAATAAATTCGGCTCTGGTTTCAGCTTCGTTCATTTTTCCTCGTCCCAATCCGGCACAATCGCGGCTAGACTCTCTTGGGTCTCTTTCAGCGTCGTCCCGGTGGCATCCTTCCAGTCAGTGCGACCGTTCGAGGATCGAGCAAGCACGACCGACGACGCCAGCGACGGGGAGCTGAATGTATAATCCTGCGTAAAGTAATACTTATCTCCCTGCGCCACCAGTACACCATTCGAGATCAAGTCTTCGCGCACTTCGCACACATTCGGGAAATACTTCTTGAGAGACGGCACTTCCTTCATGGCGGCAAACGACCCGGACAATACTAGAAATCCTTTGGGTGTGTCATACCCCGTCGCCTCTATGCCTCGCCCGGCGCAGTGAAGTAGAGTCTTATCCATTTTCGAGTTCAGATCCAGCGTTGTTTGCTCAAAGGCGTGAATTCCGAGCACCGGCAAGATGCCTAGAATATTCTGAAGAAAAACCTCCATGTCGGCCCGGTCGGCTTCGGAGAGAGTAGGCTCGGAAGGGCTGTTGGAATTCTCGAGTGGCATCCGCTTTGCCGCCTTGGCGAGTCTGACCAACTGAGATTCCAAGAACTCGATATGTGCTTTATTGAGGTTACCCGGCCCGGCGACAAAGAAGACGGCTCGTGTCCAGAAGTCTTTTCTTGCGAAGTGCTCATCAAGACGTGGTCTAACCGGATCACCCTCGCCGATGTAGAGCATCTCACCTTCGCCATGCATACGCGGACCAAGCAAGAGATATACCCCGGTTTGTTGGAACTCGTCCCGACCACGCACTTCGGGATACAACGCACGGGGGAATATTATCGCCTTACCCGTCCAGTTGGAACGTTCGACTAGTCGTAACCCGTCTGGGTCGCCACCTGCCACAAATATGCGGAGTGAAAAAGGGGCAGCTTTATTCATTGCTGCACGTCTCCGGAAAATGCCTGGTATGGTACGACTTCTTCAAACCTCCAGCGCCGCGAGTTTTTCGGCATAAGGTGTTCCCTTTTATGTGATACAAAAGCGAAAAGGGCATGTTCTATGGTAAAGGCAGGAGAGGAAAAAAATGCACGTGCCCATGTCCCTCCCGGTAGGCTATATTAAAACAGAAATGCGAGGCGGAGTCAATAAAAAATAGCAGTAGTGTATAGGGGCTTCCAAGCCAGGAGGCAATCGATGAAATGATGCACCGGCGTTTCCGTGGGACAGCAGGAAACCACCGCTGATGGCAATTCCGGGAAAGTCGACCAGAAACACTACCTTGCCTTAAGGGGTTTATTTTTTTCCTACTGCTTTCTCGATGATAAATGCAGTTTTTGTCACGTTCGGATTGTCTGGATATGACCACTTTTTGCCTCATCAGGATTTTAGTGATTCCTCTTCAGGAGAGACTGGCTGATAGAATGGTGGAGCCAACCTTCAACTGTTCTTGATATTTATCTCTTCAAGTCTGAATCTTCCCAAGAAACAGAGCCCTTGGCACTAGCCATTGTAATAAAGAAAGGCAACAACAGGCACAAGGCTGATGGCGAGCCACATAGCCTCTCTTGCAAGCTTTTTCCGATTAAAGCCGATGAAGAGTCCGGATAGTAAGTCACCTCCATAACTTCGCATAGTTTTGGGATATATATTGCGAAGAAAGGGCGGCATGTTCAGGCTTACATTTTGCCGGCGACCTGCGAGCAGAACAAAGGCTAACGCGACCCTCGGCAGAATAAAGATAGAGAAGATAGCCAAGATACCTAACAGTGACCTTTCAGCCCTAAAATGATCACGAGCTACAATTACATTCACAATTGCCGCCAACAGAAATACAGCATATACTATCCAGTGGCCATAATTAAAAAGATTTATAGATGTGGAACCGGCAATAAAATGAGCTGCGTCTAAGAATCCTTGGTTGGCCGCAATCTCTATTGCTCTCTTCTTTTGCAGAAGAGATAACCTCTGGAAACCTACGGTGTTTAAGGCTTCTAAGATGAAAGATTCCGGCATTTCCCTGCTCTTCATCATCATATCTAATCGCCTAGCTTTCTTTATCTTGATTTTATAATGCCATCCGTGAGTTTCGAAAAGATATGCGCGAAAGGAATCGTCGTCTTCTTTTCTCCCTCCTAACGCAACACCAATCTGTTGCCCATTTTCAGGCTCCTCTAGCGCTACTTCTCTCTCCTCGTCCCTTTCACCAATGGCTGGAGGAAATAACGAGTCAAACTCCGATATGATCTTGTCCATTTCCTCGACAGTCAAGTCGTCGGTTGATGCGACTTTGAAGATGGGTTTGATGGTCGAGCTATACACATCATCGCTAATATCCCGCTCGCGCTTCAGTTTCTCCAGGTGATCTTTCTTTCCATACCAACAAGTCACCCTTTGATCTAACCTAATGGTGGAGTTTGATCTCGATGGACTTGATTGGGCCGGTTTCCTTTTGGGTTTCTTCACTTGTCCCAGTCGTGCAATCCTTAGAAGCTCCCTTGGATCATCAAGCAGCTTCTGTGGGTGTGTCCTTGTGAAAACTGCCATTGCGGCTTTCTCCAGTTCAGAGTCAGAAAGGTCTACTGTCTCAAGAATCTTTCCCACAACCTTCTTCATATGAGCTACTTCTTCAGGAGTGGGAGGAATCGGAGGAATCAATTTCTATTCCTTTCTCTAAATTCTCCAACATTTGCGCGTTTCGGAAGACCTTCACCATCACCCAAAACCTGTACCCGGTGGGACATGGTCATCATGAGAAGCCCTTCATAATAGACAAAGAAACCGCCATAGCGTATGGGAAGCGAATGGTGGCTTGGATCGGAAACAGGTGATTTGTCTGGATAATTTGAGCAAACTATTTCAACAGCGGCAAAAAAGGCAATTGCTCCATGATAATCCGCCCATTTAATTGCACTTTCAGCCTCGGCTGGACTTAAAGATGCCTTTCCTGGATAACAAACAGTCCTAACAAAAATATAGGCAGGATGATCCCACCGCCTACCGATGATCTGAGGTTTTACTGTGAGCTTTGTATTTACAGATTCTATTGTGACGTCTTCTTCTTTAATGTAGGGAAGTATGACCTGGATGCCGAATTCGTGAAGCTCTTCTTCAGTCATCAATGGCCATTTCATTTCTTACCTCCGAAGACATCAGGGTTGATGCGCCCACGTTCCTTTTGAACGTTCTTTCCAGTCGCGTATATTAAACCAGAGATGCGAAATGGAGTCAATAAAAAATAGCGGCGGTGTATTCGGGGCTTACTGGTCAGAAGGCGCGCCGCCGGACTCTACTCCAGGCTCAGCAGAAAGGCATGGGATCATCTCAAACATGTGTCTTGGTTCAGCGGAAATTAGAATTTTGCCGTTTTCCAAAGTTAGCATCTCGAGTAGTAGTTAGCACTCGATCATGCATTTGCCGCTTTGGAAAAAATTAGGGGCAGAGCCCGATTTTTCGTTGCAAGTCATTACATTGAAGAGGCTTGCGTCTCTATGCATCTTCTCCAAACAGAAAAACACTAGTAAAGAGCCGCATTTATTTCATCAACATCCAAAGTCAAACCTTCGCATCTGTATCATCAGATATGCGAAATTAAGCGCTGAGCGACTTAATGGGGAAGAGGTGCAACCGGTTGGGGATTTTCGATCCCGGATCGAGTCCGGGACATGTTTTCGATCACAAGCAGGAAAGATGTTTTATTCGTGATTCGTGGTTTTCGCGCGGGTTCGTGGCGAGTGATGGTTTTATATTCTTCTTCCTAACCCGTATCCTGAAAATCGGTATCCGTCCGTGATGGAAGTGGCTTGATGTTTTTCGTATGGCCTCGCGCCTAAAGCCTGCTTTACTAAATCGCCTAATTCGCGCGAATTCGTGGTCGAATTAGCCTTTGTCTTCAATTTGTGAAAATCTGCGGAATCAGCGGATAGGTAAAGCCCGGGTTCTGCAATCTTCTTTCTTCCGGCGGCTATCTTGATGCGTGCGAATCCAAACTCTTCCCGTGCGAGGCCCGCGATCAAAATGACAGGTTCGTTTGTTTCTCTATAGCTCCGCAATGAGGATGCCGCAGGGGGGCAACTTGATTTGGCTTGGCTTGATATCAGCATTGACTGTTTCGAGAGGGGAGAGGAGGACTCTTCCGATTCCGCCCTTTCCCACCGAAAATTGCAGCGGTTTCTGCGTGAAGTTAAGCGCAATCAGAATTTTCTGCCCGCCGCCTTCCCTCAGGTACGCGAAAATACCTTCGGGAACTCCTTCAAAAGACTTGTAATCTCCCATCTGCAAGGCTGGATTCTCTTTCCTTAGCCGGATGAGCTTCTTGTAAAAGTTGAGGAGCGAGGTCGGATCTTTTTCCTCGAGGGCAACGTTTACGGTTTTATGGTTCGGGTGCACGCGCAGCCATGGGTCTTCGGTCGAGAATCCCGCATATTTCTCGCTGTTCCACTGCATCGGAGTTCGCTCTCCGTCGCGGCCGGGATGGACCGGCCAATATTTTCTTCCTATTGGATCGAGCACTTCATGTTTCCAGAGCCAGAGGTTGCGCATGCCTATTTCTTCGCCCTGATAGACGAATGGGGTTCCCCGCAACGTAAGCAGCATCGCGGCGGCGACACGGGCGCGGGCTTCTGTCCATTTCCCTTTTGCGTAGCGGCTGATATGGCGCACGTAGTCGTGATTCGAGAGAAAGTAGGCAGGCCAGCCGCGGTCTCCGATTGCACGCTCCCACGTCTCGACTTTCTTTTTAAAAATCTCGGCGCGAAAACGGGAGAACATGAATGAGAAATTGAACGCCATGTGCAGGCCGTCTCCGTTTTCGCCGAGATAGCGGGCGGCCTCATCGGGATTGTCGATATAGACTTCGCCGACGAGCATCTTGTTCGGGTACTTGTCCGTCAGCGCGCGCATCTTGTTTGCGACTTCGACCGCGTCCGGCCTGTCCTTGTCGTAGATATGGCGCTGCATGTCATACGGGCGGCGGCCGAGGCAAAGGGGGTTATTGCGGAACTGTTGGTCTTTCATCGTGTAATTTATGACGTCGATGCGGAAGCCGTCGACGCCCTTGTCGAGCCAGAATGCCATTGCGGAGAGAAAGGCCTTCGCCATTTCGGGATTGCGCCAGTTCAGGTCGGGCTGCTCGGGGAGAGAATTGTGGTAATAGTATTCCCGGGTCTTGCCGTCATAGTCCCAGGCTCTGCCGCCGAAGACGCCGAGCCAGTTGTTCGGGTACCCGCGGAATGCGCGCGGCGGCTTCCAGATGTACCAATCGCGTTTAGGGCTGCGCTTGCTCGAGCGCGACTCGATGAACCACGGGTGCAGATGCGAGGTGTGGCCGGGCACGACATCCATGATTATCTTGATGCTGCGCTTGTGGGCCTCTGCGAGCAGCCGGTCGAAGTCCTCGATGGCGCCGTATTGCGGATCGACGTTATAGTAGTCCATCACGTCATAGCCGAAATCGCATTGCGGACTCGGATAGAAGGGATTGAGCCAGATCGCATCGATGCCGAGCGAGTTCGGCGTGCCGTCGTTGAGATAATCAAGCTTCTCTGTGATACCGTTCAGGTTTCCGATACCATCGGCGTCCGTATCGAGAAAACTGCGCGGATAAATTTGATAGACAACCGCTTTTTTCCACCAATCGGCATTCATGGTTTTTCATTCTCCGTTGGGTCCGAGATCAGTGTATTCGCACTCGCTCAGTGAACATGGATTCCCGCAGGCTTCTGGGCGGCCACATGGGGCCGCCCCTACATTGCTTCGCCTGTGGCTCTACTCCAATCCATCCTGCAGATCCTGCATCAGGTCGCGAATTTCTTCCTTGGTCAAGTCGAGTTTCAATTCGACGCCGCCGGGATGATGGAGCCGCAATTCGCAGCCGTTTTCCGTCGACTTCACCTTGAATCGTTTTCCCTGCGGGCGTTTGACGGGCTCGACAACGTGGTACTGCGGCCCCGGCTGCTCGATCTGGATGAGCACGCCGAAGGCGTTTTTTGGGTGAATGAAGAGCTCGGACCAGATTTCGTTTTCGTTGAATCCGAAATAGGGAACGTTATTGGCTTCCAGGCGCCGCATCACACCGTGAATATCGTCGGTTTCAAGAGTTATATGATGAACTCCGCCGGCCTTTTCCGCGAGAAAATTCTTGAGAAAACTCGGCTCGCCGGCGGGAGTGATCAGCTCGAGCCTGGACATGTCGCCGAGGGTGAACATATGCCACAGATAGTGGAGGCTTGTATCCTCCATGACGGCGCCAGACACCGCCCCGAAAACGTTCTCGAAAAATGTTTTGGCCGCCTCATAGTCTCTGACCGCAAGTGAGACGTGGTCGATCCTTGTTATCATCGATGTGCTCTCCCCTTGTTGTCAATTCTTTCACCCAAATCTTATCCTTTATTGCCGGATCAGGCTTCACTATCCGAATTTTTCGTCCTGGGGCCTCTTCGCACGCGCAACCAGAGAAACGGCAGCCCGATGAGAAGGGCGGGTATAAGCGCATAGAATGCGGTCACAACAAAAGCAATGATGAAAAACGGGTCCAGATAACCAATATGGACCCAAGCCAGAATTTGAAATATGAATGCCGACGTAACGGCTGCTCCCAACGAAGCGATAAGGAGCTGTGGGCATAGGAAATGCCAGATCACGGCTGAAACGACGATAACTGCACCAAACACGGCAATTCCCGCAGCCATATTCATTCCAGTCACCGCCTGTGTTCCGGATGGTCCTCGACCGGTGTATGTTCGTGAAAATGTCCCGCCTGATGCAGGTGGTTGTGAAGCGTGCGGTGCGCGCTTGTAAGCACGAGGCGCATCTGTTTATATCTTTCGTCTCCGGCGCGGATTCCCGTGGTGTCGATATAGGCCAATGCGCCTTCGATCTGTTCGAGGATCGTGACCGCATCGGCCGCGGCCAAGAATTGCGATCCCTCGAGTTGAATCATGACAGGCGAGGAATGGGCGACGATAACTTCAGGGTCTCCGGGGTAGTGCCCTCTCACCAGCAGAGCGAGCCATGAGCTTTTCGTGATGGCGACCGGCCAAGTTCCTTCGGCCTCCCCGGAATCCGCCGCTTCGCTTTCGCGGATCTCGCCGTTGACGACCAGTTCCACCCGCGACATCGGCATCGTGACACTGGCCGCTTTCCAGGTTACGTTAACCCGGCCGCCAGCGCGAGACATGTGAATTCGGGCGCCGGGAGGATTTCCATCGACCGCGAACTCCAGCAGCGGTCCGGTTGTCACGAACGTGTCCGCCCGACGAATCGCTTCATTCCATGCATCATATGTAAATTCACGATCGGGCGTAATCCGGGCATAGGTGCGAACCGTGCCGACTGCGCAATCGGCCCCCATTTTATCGGTTCCTCCGACAATAGCGGTTACGTATCCGCAGTTCAGATAGCGGTACCAGTCGGAAAGAGAATATGGGTTAATTCCGCTGTACAAATCCCTCCACTGAGCGAGTCCGCCACCGAGCGCCTCGACGGCGTCGACATTTCCGGAAACGATGGAAGCGGCATTCTCGCATTGCGGGAAAGGGAAATGAGGGATGACCACCACGCCGCCTTGCTGCTTGCATTGCGCGGCCCATTCGGTCAAGAGCATTTCAACCGGGTCGCCTATGGCCGATTCGGCCGGCCCGCCGGTGCACAGCGGCCTGATGATGTTGCCGCTATATCCCAGTAGCGAGATATGCCCGAGGACGTGCTGGCGGTTCTCGGTGCCCACTCGCACCAGATAGCGACCGTCGCCGCCGCTCTCTTTTGAACCGAGGGTGGTTTTGCCGTCGAAATCGCCGACATTGGTCATGAGTTCGCCCCACTGGCTTGCGAGCAGGTTGACAACATTGACGTCTTCGGCGGCGCCTTCCAGCAGCGCCGATGGAGGCGAGAGGAAATGAACGTGCGTGTCCGCAGTCACCCAACCCCGTTCATGCCAGGGGAGCACGCGCTCGAGCTCGATCGTGATGTCCGCCGTGGCGGGAGCAATCTCAATCACTTTGCGGACGGGGCGAATCTCGAATCCCTTGGATACTTCCAGATAAATCCGTCCGAGCGGCAGCTTCAGCATGGTTTCGCCGGGAATATAGGTGCAGTAATGCGTTCCCGAATGAACCCAATCCACACTGTAATCCTGGAACCAGGAATCGTTGGGCATCCGATGCCGGTCTATCGGCGCTATATATTCGCCCGATTCACCATGAATATGCAGTTTCACCGCGACGGGTTTACCGGTGCCTTTTTCGATGACCCGAAGAGTGACTTTTTGTTCTGACGGCGGTAAGACTTTCAGATAATCGCGTTCATGGCTCGACTCGAGGTCTTTCAGGCTGATCGGCTTCCCGTCAAGCACATGGAAATGGGCTTCGGGATGAGCCGCGTATTCAACCAGTATCTGGCGAGAAGAAACAGCGGGCAAGCTGTTGCTGGCGGTCCTCTCCCAGTTTTCATTTGGATAAAGCCGGCGCGGAACGGCGCTGATGACTTGCCCCAAATCCAACTGGATTTGCTTAAAAAGCCCAATTTCATCCAGGGCGAGATCGAACTCCACTCCCTCCGGAAGGGTTACCATCGTTTTCCGGCGTCTTTGCCAACGGATTGGAGGCGAGGACACATTTCCGGCGGAAACGGCCATGAAC
Source organism: Candidatus Abyssobacteria bacterium SURF_5 (assembly GCA_003598085.1). Taxonomy (NCBI): domain Bacteria; kingdom Pseudomonadati; phylum Candidatus Hydrogenedentota; class Candidatus Abyssobacteria; species Candidatus Abyssobacteria bacterium SURF_5. The sequence continues at coordinate 3,087 of QZKU01000124.1, read as the reverse complement.
AGGATGCTCCCATTTTTCGGATCGAGACAGAGGCCTGAGATTTCTTTTTCAGGATGCGGGTTTTGCCAGGCCCAGAGCCAGTTCAGCCAGAACCGCTCCTCATCTGCCGCAGTTGCCTGAGTCTGGCACCAGCCCCACCTCTCGTTCAGGACCCGATCGATTTTTCTGCCCGGAAGCGGTCTCGGTTTTAGATGGCTTACCGCCTCAAAGCAATTTTCGCCCCAGATGCTCAGGAATCCGCCGACGTGGTGTCGCCGCTTGATCGAGACGCGTTCCTCTGAGCCGTCGGAAAAGGAGAACACGTAGTCGGCCGCATGCGAGCCCAGGTTGCCGATACCTTTGAAGGGAATGGAAAAGCCCTCTGAATTTGCGCTGATGGAAGCAAAATCAGCCGTATGCATGATGACAAGCCAGGGACTCCTGAATGCGTCGAGCGAGAGGACAACGGGTTCATCCTGTACCAGCACCGGGTCTCCGACTTCAAAGGGAATGCCCCAGCACACGCACGAACCGCGCGGCATTCTCTCAAGATTGAAGGATTCCTCGGCTCGCGCCTGATGCGACAATCCGTTTTTCACTCGAAAAGGAACAGGTTTGAAAAGCGGCGATTTTTTGCCGTCGATTATCATTTTCATATGGATATCCTCGGAGTGATGCAGTTCACTGTTTCTGCCCGTAGGTGTGCCCGAATAATACGTTCATCCTCAAATCCTATTCAAGGACGGAATTCAGCATAGCCCGAATATTTTCAGGGCGCGAATTAGGGGGCGCTTCACAGCCGGAACTGAGAATGAAACCGCCGCCCGGCGCGCACGTCTCGATGAGCCGCTTGCATTCGAATTCGACTTCTCCGGGCGAACCGAAAGCGAGGAGCGCGGGATCCACATTTCCTTTGATGCACAGTTTCCCGCCGAGTACTCGTTTGGCGCGGGCCATATCAGTTATATCGAGCTCGACCACGGCGGAGGCTTTTGGGAGTTCAGTAAAATATTCAAGGAGCGGCCCCCAGTCGCCGTCAAGATGCAGGATCACGAGATAGCCGGCCGCGGAATAAGCCAGTACTTGTTCTTTCAGCCAGGGCCAGGCCAGTTTTTCAAATATTTTCGGGGAGACCATCGAGCTGGAAAATTTGAGGCTTGGCAGGCAGATGTTTCTCGCATCGAGCAGCCGCGCAAGGCGCAGTGTCGACCGGATAATGGTCTTATTGTGCCGCTCGTTGATGTCGGCGATTTTCTCCGGCCGGTCAATCAAGTCGATGAACCCTTCGACGCCGCGCCGAAAGAGCAGCAACTCGGCCGGCAAGTAGGATATCGCTTCCTGCCAAGGAACCACGTCCATCTTTCTTCTCCAACGCTTCATCCAGCGAAGGTGTTTATGGAGGTGGATCGTCATCGTTTTGATGACTTCCCAGCGCGGAATGCGTTTGTAGGTACGAATAATGGAGAATCCGTTGTTAGAAACGAGGTCATAGACATCAGGCCCATCTTGAACCGACTCGAACATCTGAGGCGCGCCGTCCTCCGGAAAACGCCAATCGTAATAGAGGGAGCTGAAGAGGATGGGAGCAGTACACGTAAACCCGAACCGCATTGGCGCCAGGTTGATCGTATCGAAAAGACCGTCATAAAACTCAAATGCCTGCAGCGCGGATCGGTGGCAGGCATCGGTATCCCAGACGAAGTCTTTCATTGGGGTTCCCGTGATCGCGGCGAAATGATAAATGAGAAAGGGAGAGACGGGCACCCTGTCCGTCTCTTGCAGCGCGACGGCTGCCGCGATTCGTTCGGCCGAGTTCATAGGAAAGAGGATACCATTGCGGGGGTGGATGAGGCAAGTATTCGCGGAGGCAGTTCGGCTTTTCCAATCTGATGTCGCCGGTTGACCACGCGCCTGCGAACCTCGTTGCGTTCATTGGAGGAGGAGCCATTTTGCTGAGTTTACCGCAATACAAGATCAATAAAAAAGAAGGGAAGAGAGAGGGAAGGGAAGAGAGAGTTACTTTCTCTTCCCTTCCCTCTCTCTTCCCTTCCGTGCAGGGGGGGATTAGTTGAGATCAGTCGACTTCCGGACAATAATTTTCCATTTTTGCTTCTATGCCGCCATTGAGGGCTGCATAGATCGGAGACATCGGGAAATCGGTTGTATTTTTGTCATAGCGCTTGAATTCGACGTGCCCGTCAAGGAACAAGACGTTCATGCCTGCCGGAACGTGATTGAACTCGGTGATGTTGGTGGAAATCTGATCCCATTGCACCGGCACGATACTGGCGCCGGACTCAGTACCGGTAAGGATCTGGTTGATGTCGGAAATGAGGAACCGGTCGACGCCCATGGACAGCCTGTTGATCGCACTGCCGCCGGCGTTTCCGGAACCGCTGAAGCCGAACGAGGCCACGTTTCCATTGACATCACGCCATCCGTCTGATGACGCCACACTTATGGGCATCGTGGCATCCAACCAGGTGTACATGGCAAGTCCGCTTATTGCCTCGCTGTCACCGGTGACCATCCAGCCGACGTATACATAACTGAGAGTGGTTATGCAGTCGGGGTGCACGGTACCAGCCTTGAATGCCTGGCCTGGAGCATTGAACGAGTTGTCGGAAAGGGTGGTGTCCACAATCAAACGGAAATTCGTTTTTGTGTTGAACTCAGGGCCTGAAGGGCAAGCGCAGATCTGGGCATCGGTCAGATATTCGGGGTACAAGCAATTGCCGTCCCACATGAACCGGGTTGAATGGTTTGCGAGCGGCGGGAACTTGTCCCGGTTCTCCGACGCGTACATTCCCAAGACGAGGCCCATCTGCTTCAGGTTGTTAACGCATGCGGACCTGCGGGCCGATTCCCTTGCTTTTGCGAGAGCCGGCAGCAGAATGGCAGCCAATATACCGATAATAGCTATTACCACCAGCAGCTCCACAAGGGTAAAGCCCTTGCGCCCATAGATCAATTTCCTCATGAATCGAGTAGGAGGCGGAGTCGCCCCCTCCGACCTCTCACACCACCGGGCATACGGTTCCGTACCACGGCGGTTCATGAAGTACCTAAGCTTGCTGAAGTTGTGCCAGCAGTGACACGAGTCCAAGC
>QZKU01000123.1 GCA_003598085.1 Candidatus Abyssobacteria bacterium SURF_5 | reverse complement strand
CTATCGGCGCTTGCGTTATGGATGCCCTCCAAAATCAAAAGATGGTAATTAAGGAGGGAAAAGGAGATTTTTTTCTTGACTTTGGTTTTTAGAGATGACTCCGATTGCAGTCGAAAGAACGCCTTCGGCGGCGGGCTTTTCACGCTGCTTGCATGCACAAAGGATACGCAGTTGCCGATTTTTCAAGCACTAATCTCCCGCTCAATATCCCTTTCAATTTGCGCACAGTCCGGCTCATCGTATAAAATTACTCGCGTTTCCGGCTTAAAAAGGGATATCGGCCGGAACAGAACGCAGCAGAGATTTTACTGGTATTGTTCTTGCACATTGACCGGAGGAACCCAGAGCGGAGCGACCGGCGCTGGATTCCAGGCACCCCCCGCGGGGCGAGGATGAGGTGAAAAATGAAGAAGATCCAGGCGATCATCAAACCGTTCAAGCTTGAGGAAGTGAAGGAGGCTCTCGGAAATATCGGCATTAAAGGGCTGACGGTTGTCGAGGTCAAAGGCTTCGGCCGGCAAAAAGGCCATAAGGAGCTCTATCGAGGAGCCGAGTATGAAATAGAATTTTTGCCAAAGGTCAAGCTTGAGGTGGTCGTGCCGGATAATGAGGTGGAAACGGTTATAGACGCTATCGTTTCCTCCGCCCGCACCGGCCGTCTTGGGGACGGCAAGGTATTCGTTCAGCCGGTCGAAGAGGTGATCCGGATTCGGACCGGTGAGCGTGGGGAGGATGCGATCTAGCGCCCGAGGACGTTCCGCCGCACCTGAAAATCGCGCAATGGGGAAAAGAGGCTGTCGTTGAAAAAAGGCTGCCCGTTGAATGGAAAGGGAACTGCAAGAAAATGAAACCGAATGACATCTTACGTATGGTGCAAGAACAGAATGTCGAAATGATCGATCTTCGCTTCATGGATTTCCCCGGCCTGATGCAGCATTTCGCGATACCGGCTGTCAAGTTGTCGGAGTCGATCTTTGAAGACGGGGTCGGGTTCGACGGCTCAAGCATCCGCGGCTGGCAGGCGATCCACGAGAGCGATATGCTGGTGATTCCCGATCCGGCGACCGCCTACATCGACCCGTTTTACAAAGCAAAGACCCTCGTGATGCAATGCGATATCGCCGACCCGATCACCCGCCAACGCTACAGCCGCTGCCCGCGCTATATCGCGCAAAAGGCGGAAAACTACCTGAAATCCACCGGCATAGCCGATACGGCTTTCTTTGGACCGGAAGCCGAATTCTTCATCTTCGACGACATCCGCTACAACCAGGACCAGCGGTCCGGCTTCTACTACATTGATTCCGTGGAAGGCAGTTGGAACTGCGGGCGCGACGAGGGACCGAACCTCGGCTACAAGCCCCGCTATAAGGAAGGATACTTCCCCGTTCCGCCGACGGACTCGCTCGAAGATATTCGCGCCGAAATGGCGCTCTTGATGATGCAGTGCGGAATGGAGATCGAGGCCGAACATCATGAAGTGGCAACTGCGGGACAGGCCGAAATCGACATCAGATTCGACACGCTGCTCATGATGGCCGACAAGCTGATGAGATTTAAATACATCGTGAAAAACGTCGCCCACCGGCACAATAAAACTGTCACCTTCATGCCCAAGCCGCTTTTCGGCGACAATGGCAGCGGAATGCACTGCCATCAGAGCCTATGGAAGGACGGCAAACCGCTGTTCGCCGGAGACAAATATGCCGGCTTGAGCGATCTCGCCCTCTATTACATCGGCGGACTCTTGAAACATGCGCCCGCGCTCACCGCTTTGACCAATCCGACCACCAATTCATTCAAACGGCTCGTTCCCGGCTATGAGGCGCCGGTCAACCTGGCGTATTCCAGCCGGAACAGGAGCGCGGCAGCCCGAATCCCGATGTATTCACCAAGCCCGAAGGCAAAGCGCGTCGAGTACCGACCGCCCGATCCTTCCTGTAATCCGTACCTCGCGTTTTCCGCAATGCTCATGGCCGGACTCGATGGAATCCAAAAGAAAATTGATCCCGGCCAACCGCTTGACAAGAATATCTACGACATGGCGCCCGAGGAACTGGCAGAAGTGCCATCGGTGCCGGGTTCTTTGGAGGTGGCCCTGGACGCACTCGAGAACGACTGCGAATTCCTGTTCAGGGGAGATGTCTTTACCGAGGACGTCATTCGGACGTGGATCGAGTACAAACGCAAAAATGAAGTGGACGCGGTACGCCTCCGACCGCATCCTTACGAGTTCTATCTCTATTACGACGTGTAAACCGGAAACAAAAAAGAAAGGCCGCTTCGATGTCGGGGCGGCCTCTTTTCATCTTCGTTTCAACTGCCGCTGTATTTGTTCAAATTTTCCCGGGCGCTCTCGATCGTCGGCTCAAGCTCGAGCGCGCGCCGCCAGGCTTCCTTCGCTTCCTCGATCCGGTCCAGCCGGTACAAAGCCGCTCCGATATTGTTATAACCCTTCGCCAGTTTCGGGTCGACAAGCAACGCGGCATTATAACATTGTATGGCCGATTCAAAAGCGCCAAGCCGGAAGTAAACATTGCCCAAATTGTATTGCGCGACTGCATTGCCGGGTTCAAGTCTCACTGCCTCTCGATAATGGGCGAGAGCCGCCTCGAGATCGCCTGTGCCCTCTTTGAAAATACCCCGATTAAGATGATCCTGCGCCGACCCGGCAAGTTCCGCCGCAGACACGACTGCAACCTCTTTCGTCGTTTCCGTTTCTCGAACCGTCGGTATCCGCTCTTCTTCTATTGCCTGGGAAAGACGCGCGGCCGGCTCCGGCTCCGGAGAAGCTGGCAGATTCGTGGAGACGCTTGCCGGTTCGCTCGCCGCTGGTGTCGCGTCCGGTTGGGAAGCCGGCGTCGGCGTCGGCGATTCCGGCATCTTCTCCTCCACGGAAACTATCTGAAAAAGATTTGCCTCGCCCTTGTGATCGGGAGCATCTATGAGAGCAATTGATTGGAGGTTCTTGTCTATTGTCTCATTGTTCGGCTGTATCTTTTTTGCTTTCTCGAGGGCCGCTTTGGCTTCGTCGAATCGACCCGCCGCATAGTAGGCGGTACCAAGATTGTTCAGAATCCTGACGTCGGCTGGCGCCAAATCGAGAGCCCGCAGGTATTCGGCGATCGCGCCCGCATAGTCTTCTTTCTGATACAACTCGTTTGCCCGAACAAAATGCGCCCGCCCCTGTATCTCGGGGCTAAGCGGTATTTGCAGGGACGGCTGACTCGCCTCCGCCGCTAAAATGAATTTTACGTCCTCCAGACGTTTCTGCGCCTCCTCATTCTGCGGATCCAAGGAAAGCACTTCCTCAAACTGCTGCCGCGCTTGAATATAATCCCCTTTCGCCATATAAACGAGGCCAAGCCCGTGCAGAGCATCCGGGTTATTCTGATTCTGCTCGAGCACTCCAAGGAACGCATCCTCGGCCCGATCATAATCCTTGCGCAGAAGATTCGCTTTTCCGGCTGCACGCAAAAAGGCGGCGGTGTCTCTTGGCGCGGAGGCTGCTTCCGCCGCGACCTCGGTTGCCGCCGGAGGAGAGGCGGCTTCAAGTTCTGCAATGATCTTTCTGACATCGTCGGCGGTTGGGTCCGCTTTGAGCGCGCGTTTGAAATACTCTTTCGCCGAGCCCGTATCTCCCAGCTTCATATACGCCATCGCCATGTTGTTGTTCGCTTTGAAATTGCTCGGCTCGAGCTCGAGCGCTTTCTGGAAATGCTTGATTGCCTTGTAGTAGTCGCCGGAAAGATATAAAGCCGCTCCCGCCTCAATGTGCTTCTTGAACGTCGCCGAGGTCTGATGAGGCCGCTCAGTGAGGCCCTTCTCCATTTTTTGCTTCAACCTCGATAGGTTCATCTGCGCATTGGAATGGTCGGGACTCAACTGGAGCGCCCGTTCAAATGATTTCGCGGCATCGCTGTACATCCCCATCTCATAGTAGACGACACCCAAATTGTTCCAGACATCCGCATCCTTCGGCTCTTTTTCTATCGCGAGCTGATAAGCATTGATCGCTTTGGTGTAATGCATCCTCGAGTTCAGCACCAGCCCCAGATTGTAATATGCGTTAGGATAATCCGGTTGGGTCTGAACAAGCCGGTCAAACGCCTCCTGAGATTTCGCCAAGGCGCCTGTCTTGTAATAATGCACCCCAAGGGCCGACAGAGCATCCGTATAGGAATGATCGACCGCCAACGCCCTGAGCAGCAATTCGGCATGTTCGGGCGAGGTCGCCTCCACCATAAGCGCCTTGCCGTACAAAATTATCGCTTCTTCGAAAACCGTCGGTATTAACTGCACCCTCTTGTACTGCTCCTCCGTATGCGCCACGCCCGCTCCCCCTGCTAGTGAAAGAGACAATTCATTCAGGTGCGAGTACAGATCGCCTATCGAAGAGGTGAACGAATGAGCGCTCAGAAGTTTCCCCCCGTCTACTTCGTAAAAAGACGCGTTCACAAGAAAGGAGTCACCCTCCACTCGAAAGTCGCCGCCAATTACAGCCGCAGCGCCTGCGCTCCGCCCCGCTTCACATAATGATGAAACCTCCAATGCGGATGCGAATGTGGCGCGGCCCGTTTCCCCGCCGTTCCGAACTGCAACCTCGAGTTGAGGAAAAACCTGCAGGTTCTTCGCAATCGAATCGGCAATCAAATAGCCCAGCCAGTCGTTCTCGATGTCGCCGCTCATGTTTGCGAAGGCGCTGACGTAGACGCCGCCCTGCGGAAGAGCCTCCGCCCGAGCCGCCGCCACTATTATCAGTAAAAAAAATCCTGTAAAGATTCTGTGCTTCATTCAGTAACCCTTATTCTCCAAATTCCCTCCCCGCATGCATTTCCCAAAAATTCTAACACAAAAGTTGTTGCATATACAATTCCCGCGGCCTCCCTGTGCTCAGGAGCCGATCAGGCCGCCGCGAGGTTTCATTTTCACCTTGACAATTCCCGCCGGGCATGATATATACACCGTATATGAAAACGCGAGCGGAAAAGGGAGGCACCAAACAGCGCATCCTGCGCGCCGCGTGCGCCGTCCTCGAGCGCGAGGGCATCGAGGCCGTCAGCATCCGCAAAATCGCCAGAATGGTCGAAATCACCCCCATGGGAATCTATAATCATTTCCCCAACCTCGAAGCGCTGATGGTTGCCGTCTATGAGCAGGGAGTGGCCAAGCTCGCCCGGCTCGTATGGAAAGGCATCGCCAGAGCAAAGACCCCCGCCGAAAAGCTCCGTTCTCTGACCGGCTCATATATCGCTTTCGGAATGAAACATCCTCGTTATTACTCCCTGCTCTTTGGCAGCGAGTTCATCCAGAAATATTCGTGGGAAAACCCGCCCCGCAGCTTGGTCATGGAGAACTTCTGGGTGCCGCTGACCGAGGTGATCGAGGCGTGTCAACAAGCCGGCGTCATCCAGCCCGACTGCAACCCGCAGGAGGTCGCCACTCACCTGTGGGCGGCCATGCACGGCTATGTGAGCTTCTTGCTGATCGGACGCCTTCAGCAACTCTGGCAGATGGACGAACAGAGCATCCTTCGGGCAATGGAAAAACATCTCTTGCCGTTTCGGATAAAGGAATAATTTGGCCCAACATACATGGTATATCTGGAGGTGGAATCATGTTGAACTTCGAACTCAGTGAGGAGCAGGAAGCATTGCGCCAACTTGCCCGCGATTTCGCCCGCAAGGAATTGAAGCCGAAAGTGAGAAAGCTCGACGAGGGCCACGCTTTCGATTGGGGCATCCCGAAGAAGCTGCACGAGTTGGGATTTCTCAGTCTGTTCATCCCGGAAGATCATGGCGGAGGCGGCGGCAAGCTGACCGATGCCATGCTGCTCATGGAGGAGATCGGATCGGTTGAGCCCGGGGTATGCACGACAATGGGAGCAACCTGGCTCGCGATCGCGCCGCTCCTGTTCGCGGGAACCGAGGCGCAATGGAAAAAGTTTTTTCCTCTGATTGTGGAGCAGGGCGGTCTCGGAGCGTCCGGCACGACCGAGCCGCAGGCCGGCTCGGACCTCGAGGCCAAAGAACTGCTCCCCAAAGTGTGCCGAACGGTCGCGCGAAAAGTGGGCGACGAATATGTCGTTAACGGCACGAAATGCTTCATATCGAATGCAGGTGTTGCGAGTCTCTATGTCATCTTCGCCGTCACCGATCCTCAACGCCCGCAGGAGACATCCTGTCTATTCGCGGTCGAGAAGGATACACCCGGCCTCAGCTACGGAAAGGTCGAGGATAAGATGGGATTGCGCTCATCGCAGACCGGCGACCTGATCTTCGAGGATATGAAATTGACGCCCCTGAATCGGATCGGCCCCGAGGGCATGGGATATCAAATCCATATGACACGCCTCGCGAACGCGCGCGGACCGGTCAGCTCGCAGGCCGTCGGCATCGCCCGCGGCGCATACGAGATCGCGTTTCAGTATGCTAAGGAGCGCGTTCAGGGGGGCAAGCTCATCATCGAACACCAGGCAGTTGCGCAAAAGCTGGCGGAGATGGCGATTCAGATCGAGGCCGCTCGTCTGATGGTGTGGCGCGCGTGCTGGGTGAATGCAAACCTGCTGCCGCCCAACCGGCTATACACCGCAATGTCGAAAGTGTTCGCGACCGATGTCGCTGTGAAAGTCGCAATCGATGCCATTCAGGTGCTTGGCGGCTACGGCTACATGAAGGATTACCTCGTCGAAAAGTCTCTGCGCGACGCGAAGGTACTTCAGATATACGAAGGACCGAATGAGATCTGCAGAGAAGCAGTCATGGAAGTATTGAACGACTGAATTTCCTGAAAAATATTCGAATCCCGAAATCAAGTCGTCTGCGTCTGGGAGAAAAAGAAAATGAAAAAGGAAGAATTCGGCCACAGCGGCCCCGTCCACGCGCCTCTATATCCCGAAGGCATCCGCACGAACAAAAATTTCGAGCTCATTCAGGTGTTGATCAAACCGAACCCCGCAAAAGCGGCGGCTCTCATCCCTGAGCCGCTCGAGCCGGAGCCCGAGCCCCTCGCGTCGGTGATCGTCGCCAACTATCGGTTCGTGACTAACATCGGCCCCTACCGCGAGGCCATTGTCAACGTGACCGCGCGCTATAAGGGCGAACCGGTCGCTTACACCGCCTACATCTACGTCGACAGCGATGCCAGCATGGCCGGCGGACGCGAGCGATTCGGACACCCGAAAAAAATGGCCGAGCTCTCCTTCTCACAGGATTGCGACGTCGTCCGCGGGACGTGCGTCCGCCGCGGCTTTCGTATTGTCGATGCCGCAGTTTGCATCCACCGCGAAGCGAACATGGAGCACGTCCTGATGCGGCCTCTCTATCAGTTGAAAGTCATCCCTCAGCCCGATGTCAACGCTCCCGCTGAAATCAGCCTGGTCAAGAGTTGGCAGGAAGATATGGAATTTCATGAACTCCTGGGAGGACCCGCCACCGTCAGTTTCGAGAGGTCGCCGGCCGATCCCATTTATGAATTGGAGCCGGTCGAGATCATCGGCGGCGTTTACGTCATAGGAAGCCTGCGCGGACCGTTCGGCGAGGAAGTGGAGCGTTTCAAAGGACCGACATTTGGCATGTAGGCATCGAGTTGGTTCAGAGAAGTGCCTGCGTCACAAAATGGCTCCTTGACAACGCTTTGAGGCAAAACATATAATGACCTAAATTTGGCCGACCGGCCAAAATAGGCGCCTCTCAGGGGTTCGCATGGCCACCATCGTATATTCGGACAAGTATTACTGCGATATCGGCTTTCATGTCTTTCCCTCAAAGAAGTACCGGCTCGTGTACCAGATGCTGGAAAAACATGAAAATCTTTCCGACCCCCGCGCTCATCTCATTCAACCCCGCGTCCCGACCCGCGATGAGCTGCTCCTGGTGCATACCGAAAAATATCTCGATGACGCCCTCAATGCCCGATTGACACCGGCTACCTTCAGCTCCGAACTGCCGGTCAAACGCGACGTCATCGACGCTTTCCTGCTCAGCACCGGCGGCACATTGGTCGCCGCCGAATGCGCGACCGCGCAGGAGCCAAGCATCAATCTCGGCGGCGGATACCATCACGCGTTCGCGGATCACGCCGAAGGATTCTGCTTCTTTAATGACGTCGCGATAGCCACCCGGAAACTGCTCACTGAGAAGAAGGCCCGCCGGATCGCCATTGTAGATTGCGATCTGCATCAGGGAAACGGTACGGCCCACATTTTTTTGAAGGAAGAAAACGTTTTCACCTTCTCGATCCATCAAGAGGATAACTATCCGGTAAAGCAGGAAAGCGACCTGGATATCGGATTGGACAACGGCGTGGGCGACCAGGAATATCTTGAGCAGCTTGGGCGCGCGCTCGATGTGATCGAAAAGGATTTTGATCCGGATTTCGTCTTCTACCTCGCCGGCGCCGACCCCTTTGAAGAGGATCAGCTCGGCGCCTTGAGGCTTACCCACGAAGGCTTCCGCCGCCGCGACGATCTCGTCATCGGATTCAGCGAGCGAAAAAAGATTCCCATCTGCATTGTCCTGGCGGGCGGATACTCGCGCGATGTGCGCGACACTGTCCGCATCCACTACCAGACCTGCCTGCGCCTGTTTGCAAGAGGAAGCAAGGAATAGATTTTAATGAGACGTTGGCGAAAAAGAATAGCAATCGTCGGCATCGGCGAGAGCGATCTCGGCACTGTACCGGGAAAGGACAGCTACGAGCTTTCGCGTCAGGCGCTGATTCGCGCGCTTGATGATTGCGGCGTGCGCAAGAGCGAGGTTGACGGCGTTATGACGTCCGGTGCCTTTTCCGTGCTCTACCCGATGCACAGCCTTCTGTTCTGCGAATACGTAGGGCTGAGGCCGCGCTACACGTCGGTAATGCAAATCGGCGGCGCGACCCATATCCTGAATGTGCTGACCGCCGCAAATGCGATCGAAGCCGGTATGTGCGAGATCGCACTGATAACTTCGGCTGAATCGCTGCGCTCTTTCGCCGGGTTTGAACGGCTGATTCGCTTGTTCGGAAACGCGAGCGGAGATATGACAGCGGTTTACTCGGCCATAGGCCACCCCGACTTCGAGGTGCCCTTTGGGACAACGCTCATCGGACAATATGCGCTGTACGCCAACCGCCACATGGCCGAATTCGGCACCACGCATGAGCAACTGGCGCAAGTGGCGGTATCGATCCGCAAGCACGCCTCGATGCATCCCCAGGCCCAGAAACGGCAGGAGATCAGCGTCGAAGATGTCATGAATGCAAAACCGATCGCGTCCCCGTTCACCAAAGACGAGTGCTCGCTCATATCTGATGGAGGGGCCGCCATCATCGTTACCACCTTTGAGCGCGCTCGCGACCTGAAGAAAAAGCCGGTCGAGATTCTGGGCGGCGGCGCGAAAACAACCCAGGAGCACGCGACTCTGAGCAAGAGTTTCACCACGAGTCCCGCCGTCTCCGCCGGAAACGACTGCTTCGCAATGGCAGGGTTGACTCCTGCAGACGTTGATTTCGCCGAACTCTACGATTGTTTCTCGATCACTCCGTTAATCTCATTGGAAGACTTTGGATTCTGCAAGAAGGGCGAAGGCGGCGCGTTTGTCGAAAGCGGCAAACGCATAGAGATCGGAGGCGAACTGCCCATCGTTACTCATGGCGGTTGTCTCTCGCATTGTCATCCCGGCTTGCCGTCGGGAATATTCCACATAACAGAAGCCGTTAAGCAGCTCCGTTGCGAGGTGGAACCCGCGCGCCAGGTGAAGGACCCGAAGGTCGGCCTCGTGAGCGGCGTCGGCGGAATTTTTTCGTCCGTCACCGCTCTTCTGCTCGCAAAGGTATAACAATGAGCGAATACGCAAAACCATTGCCCGACATCACCGAAAGCACAAAACCTTTTTGGGAAGGCTGCAAAGCGGGGAAACTGCTCCTCCCGAAATGCCGCTCATGCGGCCAGATGTTTTTCTTCCCCAATCATTTCTGTCCGGAATGCCTCTCGGAAGACGTGGATTGGATCGACTCGAGCGGCAAAGGTGTAGTCCATACATTCACCATAATATCGAGACCGCCAAGTGACGCCTTCGCGGCCGATGTCCCGTATGTGGTCGCCGTCATCGACCTCGAAGAGGGCCCGCGCATGTTATCGAATGTCATCGGAATTCCGCCGGAACACGTTCGCGTGGGCATGCCGGTTGAAGTAGTTTTCGAGAGAGTCTCCGAGGAAATCACCCTTCCAAAGTTTCGGCCTTTCGACCGCGTATGATCTTGATCTCCCGTTTTCCGCCCATCCGAGCACCCTCGCTCTTTGAAGAGGGAACAGTTATGGCTCGGTATCCGCGTCCAATCGCGGTTCCCGATCTGTCAGGGGTTGCCACGACAGTTGAATAAGAAGCACAGAATCGGATATGCTCTATAGTACTGATTCAAGCCCTGTGGCTTCGCGGCGGCGAGAAGACCTCAACGCCGCACTACATGCCTGGCCCTCTGACGAACTACTCCAATAAGAACTTGACCAACCCGCCGGCCGGGTGCGATTCAATTGGAACTGGAACAGGAAAGGAGATACATGGCATGGGCGAATGGATGGACGGCTATCTTGCAAAGCTTGAAGAATGCCGTCAGGAAAATTTGGCGGGCGGCGGAACGGATCGCGCCGACCTGCAGCACGCGCTCGGCAAGCTGACCGCGCGAGAGCGAATAGAATATCTGGCTGATCCGGGTACTTTCGAGGAAATCGGCTCCGCAGTTCGAGAGTTCCGCGCCTTTCCCGATTCCAGCGACAGGCCGAGCCCGGGCGACGGCGTGATCATGGGCATGGCCAAGATAAGCGGCCGGCCGGTCATGGCCTATTCCATGGACTTCACGGTTATGTCCGGCTCCTTCGGAGACCAGGGCATATGGAAAATAGCCGAACTCGTCCAGATGGCAGGACAGGAACAGATGCCGATCATCGGCATCTTCGATTCAGCCGGAACTCGGGCAAGCATGAAAAAAGGATATGTGGGATCGTTCGGTATCGCCCGCGTCCTTAAAAATTATTGCCGGTACTCCGGCGTAATCCCTCAGATCGCCCTCGTCCTCGGACCGTGCACCGGCCCGATGGCGAAAGTGCCCGTGCTCTCGGATTTCCTCATTATGAACAGTGAGACCGGCTTCCTGTGGTTGGGAGGCCCTATTGAATCCGAAGATGCAGGCTCGGCCGATTTCCATATGACCCGCTCCGGACAATGCCACCTCGTCGCCGACAGTGACAAGGACGCCCTCGACCTCTGCAAGAAGATCATGGAATTCATTCCTCAAAACTGCTGGGAGCGGCCGCAAGCAATCAAGCCCACCGACGATCCCAATCGGCGGGAAGAGGCCCTGCTCGATGTCATGCCCAATAACGTTCGATTTACCTACGATATCCACGAGATCATCAACCTCATCGTTGATGACGGCGAATTCTTCGAGCTTCAGGAAGACTTCGCGCCGAACCTCGTCATCGGCTTCGCGCGGTTCGACGGAATCGTGACCGGTCTTGTCGCCACCAATCCGGACGAGCTGAGCGGCATCATGGAACCGGACGCTTCCGATAAGTACGATCGATTCCTGATGTTCCTCGATTGCTTCAACATTCCCCTGCTCACGATGTCCGACACAACGGCCTTTCCGCCCGGCGACCGATGGGAGCGCATGGGCGTCATCCGTCACGGCGCAAAGAACCTGCACGGCTATTCCCACCTCACGACTCAGAAAGTCACCGTAGTGCTGCGCCGCTCATACGGCGGCTCCAACATCGTTCTGGGCTGCAGCAAGATGGGGCCCGACTTCATTTACGGCTGGCCCACAACCGAGTTTGCCCCGACAGGACCCGAAATGATGGTTCATGCTGTATTCCACAAGGAATTGGCAAAGGCCAAGGAAGAAGGCAACTACGACAGCCTCTTCGAATTCTATGTCGGAATCCTTCGCCAGATGTTCAGCGTCATGACGATGGGAAAAGTCTTCACCACCTGGTACACAGTCCATGAAATCATCGATCCCAGGGACACGCGCTCGCGGATCATCAAGGCTCTCCACGCATCCGAAAACAAGCGGGAAGAACTTCCCGAAAAGAGACGCTATATCAAACCCGCATAATGAAGTCGTGACCGAGGAAGCCAAATAGTCAAATCAGGGGGTTGACGGATAGATGGGAAACAGAATGAAGGAAGCGATCGAGCGCTACCGAAAGATACAGGAGAAAAACAAGCTCGGCGGCGGCGCCGAACACGTCGAGCGGCAACACAGCCGCGGGAAGCTCACTGCCCGCGAGAGGATCGACGTCCTCATCGATGCCGGCACGTTCAATGAACTCGGCACCTGCGTAAACACCACCGGCGTCCGCATCGACGGCCGCTTCACCGACGCGCCCTGCGACGGAGCCGTCGTCGGCACGGCGAAAGTCCACGGCCGCACGATCATGATCTATTCCTCCGATTTCACCGTTCTCGGCGGATCGATCGGACAGCAGCATATCATGAAGTACTGCCACTGCCTCGAATTGGCGGCTTCGTGGGGAATCCCGCTCGTGAACCTCCTCGACTCCTCCGGCGGCCGCCTGGGTTACCGCGATGTGGCCATGGCTGGAATCGACTGGATGTTTCGTCTCGAGTCGGTCTACTCGGGTATTATCCCCCAGATCACGGTGTTGATGGGGCCCTGCATCGCGGGCGGCGCCTATCTCCCCACGTTGTGCGATTTTCTCTTCATCAGTCGAATCTCAGGAAATCTGTGGCTCGGCGGCCCTCGCCAAACGGCGGCGGCAACCTCGGAAAAAATCGACCGCAACGTCGGCGGCGCCGATTACCACATGCAGTTGAGCGGAACCTGCGACCTCGTCGGAGACGACGACAAAGAAACGATTCTCGCCTGCCGCGAGTTGCTCCGCTATCTGCCGTCAAATTATCGGGAAAAACCGCCCGCATGGGAACGCGGCGACGATCCCAATCGCGAAGTCGAAAAACTGATCGAAATCGTGCCCGATGAATTCGACAAGACGTACGACATGCACGAGGTCATCCGCGAAATAGTCGACGGCGGCGATTTCTTCGAGCTCAAGAACGAGTACGCAAAACAGCTCATCACCGGCTACTGCCGCTTCAATGGCCAGACAGTCGGCCTGGTGGCAAACAATCCCGCCGAGCCGGGCAGTATATACGAGGTCAATGCCTGCGACAAGTACTACCGCTTCCTGCAGGCGCTGGACGCTTACGACACGCCTCTCGTCAATCTGGTCGACACGCCGCCTGTAGTTCCCGGCGAAAACGAGGAAGCGCGCGGCCTGCTCCGGCATATCGGAAAAGTCGTCGACGTCTATGCCACCTCGACTATCCCGAAAATTGGCGTGGTCCTGCGCGAAGCCTACGCCGACGCTGGCAGCATGATCATGAGCGGCCTCAAAGGAATGGGCGCCGACCTGACCTTTGCCTGGCCGATCGCGCGCTTCGCTATCGAGGCTTCTGAACTTGACTACCGGCAGGTCTATGATAAGGGCATTGAAGAGGACGCTTACGATGCGTATCTCAATCGCTCCCGCGAAAGACTGGATGTCTTCGACGTGGCGCATTCCTGGACCGCTCACGTCGTCGACGAAGTCATCGAACCCAAAGATACACGAAGAAAAATAATAGAAGCCATGGATGTCGTCAAGAATAAAACGGATAAGCTGCCCCCGCGAGCGAAGCGGCACGGCTCTTCTCCAACATGATTTTTTCAAGACCCAAAGGCCGGCTCTATCAAATTGGCAGGAGGTAACGAATGAGCGGCGAAGCGATATTGACATGCGCGCTTACCGGTGTTCTGACTAATCCCAACATGGGCAACATTCCGGTCACGCCCGAACAGATGGCCGACGCGGCTGAACAGGCGTGGAATCAAGGAGCGACAATCGTCCACTGCCATTTCCGGGACCAGCGGCCAGGCATGGGCGCATATCCAACGTGGGACGTGGACGTTGTCAAATCAATAATCAACGCCGTCAGATCTCGTGTTCCCGGCATCATCATCAACCAGAGCACCGGCATCGTCGGTCCCGATATCTCAGGACCCGTGGCCTGTCTCGAAGCGGTCAAACCTGAAATGGCTGCATGTAACGCCGGCTCCCTAAACTACCTCAAGCTGAGGGAGAACGGCACATGGGCCTGGCCGCCGATGACGTTCGATAACCCCGTCGAGAAGGTGAAAGCCTTCCTCGATGTGATGACGGCTAACAACGTTGTCCCCGAGTTTGAATGCTTTGATTCCGGCATCGTCCGCAGCGTCGCCTTGTACAAAAAAGCCGGCATGTTCCAGGGCGACCCGCACATATCTCTGGTTATGGGCGTCGCCAGCGGACAACCGGCAAAGCCCGAATGGGTGCCGCTTCTCAAAAAAGAGATGTTGCCGGGAACTCATTGGCAGGTCATCTGTGTCGGCCGCAAAGAAGTTTGGGACCTCCAGCGCAAAGCACTGGAAGAAGGCGGCAACGTGCGCACCGGCCTCGAAGACACATTTTACCTGCCCAACGGCGAGAAGGCCCAAAGCAACGGCGAGCTCGTCGAAACGCTGGCGAAGATAACGCGCGAAGTCGGCCGCGACATCGCCACCGCGGACGAAGCGCGCCGTATTCTCGGGCTCAAGAACTGAGAATCGCAGCTGCGACACGAAATGTGGGGGCGGGTTTCAAACCCGCCCACACAAAACGATAGACAACGGTGGATTCTTGCGAATGCCGGTAGCGGCGGGTTTCAAACCCGCCTTGACGTGGGGGAGTGAATCTGTCAACGGTTGTCAATCTTTTGTAGGGGCGCGATTCATCGCGCTCGATTGCGACGGGGACTGACACCATTTATGGAATTCACGTCCTTTTGAATTCGTAGAATGGTGTCTGTCCCTGGAGACTCAGAGCCGCCAGCAACCGCTCGCGCAAGGAGAGACGAATATGAGCGAAACCCGTGAGGTTCTTTACGAGATAAAAGATAAAGTAGCCTCCATCACCATTAACCGGCCGGAACGCCGCAACGCGCTCAATTCCGCCGTCATCGCCGCATTGACCAAATACCTCGATCAGGCCGGCGACGACCCCAATGTCTCAGCAATCATTCTCACCGGCACCGGCGGCAATTTCTGCTCCGGCGCCGATCTCGGCGGCAGCTTCGGCGGCGACCAGTCGTTTCTCGACATGCATTACGACCGCGGCCACTACGCAAATCTACTGATGAAAATGAACTCATGCAAGACGCCGATCCTCGCCGCCATCGAAGGCTATTGCCTCGCCGGCGGGATGGGGCTGTGTTTGTCAAGCGATGTCGCCATCGCGAGTGAGGACGCACAATTCGGGCTGCCGGAAATAAAGCGCGGACTGTGGCCATATATGGTTACCGCCGTTCTCATCCGAAATGTCGGGAGAAAAAAGGCCCTCGAATTGTGCATGACCGGAGACCGAATCCCGGCCGCCGAGGCTGAGCGCATCGGCATAATCAATTATTCTGTCCCCAAAGACTCATTCCAGCAGAGAGTTTCCGAAATGGCTAAAAAACTCTCATCGTTCAGCCCCGCTGTTATGGGGCTTGGCAAGTCATCGTTCTACAAAATCGCTGACATGGCCGTCGACGATGCATTGAGCTATCTTCATTCGCAACTTACTGTCAACACCCAGGTGGAAGACCTGATGGAAGGTGTGGCCGCCTTCATGCAAAAGAGAGACCCGGTGTGGAAAGGACGGTAGAGACGCCTTTCCTGGTTCAGGACCAACTATAATTCTTCAGGAGCAGACCGTGATATGAACAAGAAACTCGAAGTGAGAGCGCCTATGTCCGGAGTCTTCTACAGAAAGCCGTCTCCCGAACAACCGCCATATGTCGAGGTGGGCGACGCAGTCAAGAAAAAACAGATTCTCGCCCTGCTCGAGACCATGAAAGTGTTTCAAAAAATCAAATCGCCCGCAGCCGGAAAGATTCTCGAGATCATCGCACAAAACGAAACGCCGCTGGCCGACGGCGACTTGATGTTCATCCTGGAAACTGAATAGATGCCATGCCCAAATTCGTTTTTAAGGATGCCGATTGATGTTCTCGAAAATACTGATAGCCAATAGAGGCGAAATCGCCCTCCGAATCGTGCGCGCGCTCAAAGAACTGGGAATAAAAAGCGTGGCCGTGTATTCGGAGGCCGATACGACCAGTTTGCATGTCCGGCACGCCGACGAGAGCGTCTGCATCGGGCCGCCAATGAGCGCCAAGAGTTACTTGAACGTAGAGGCTGTCATCGGGGCGGCCAAAAGAACAGGGGCACAGGCAATCCATCCCGGCTACGGCTACCTCGCCGAAAACGGAGACTTCGCCCGCGCCTGCAAAGAAGCCGGCCTTGTCTTCATCGGGCCGACGCCCGAAAACCTGTACCTGGCCGGCGACAAAATAAAGGCAAAAGCCGCCGTCAATAAGGCCGGAGTGCCCATCGTCCCCTCAAGCCCCGATGGAGTCCGCTCAATCGATGACGCGGTCGCTTTCGCTTCGAAAATCCAGTATCCGGTCATGGTAAAAGCATCCGCCGGCGGCGGTGGCCGCGGAATTCGCATTTGCCCTGATGAAGATACGCTCAGGGAAGAGTTCGCCGTAGCCAGAGCCGAAGTGAAAGCGGCTTTCGGCGATGACTCGCTCTACATCGAGAAATGCCTCGTGGACCCACGGCACATCGAGTTCCAGGTGCTGGCAGACGAATCCGGCAATGTGATCCACCTCGGCGAGCGCGAATGCTCGATCCAGCGGCGCTACCAGAAATTGATCGAAGAAGCGCCCTCGCCCGTCATGACGCCTCAATTGCGCCAGGCGATGGGGCAGGCCGCCATCACCGCGGCGAAGGCCCTCAACTACTTCAATGCGGGCACCGTGGAATTCCTGCTCGACCGGGACGACAACTTCTACTTTATGGAGGTCAACGCCCGCATCCAGGTGGAACACCCGGTCACAGAAATGGTCACCGGCATAGACCTCGTAAAAGAGCAGATTCGACTCGCCGATGGCGGCAGACTCGCGTACAGCTTCGACGACATCCCCCTCAACGGCTGGGCCATCGAATGCCGGATCAATGCCGAGAATCCGGATTTCAACTTCGCGCCTTCTCCAGGAATTATCAAGGAATATCGCCCGCCCGCCGGCAGCGGAATCAGGCTCGACACGCACCTGTATCAGGGTTACGAGTTGCCGATATATTACGATTCTCTCGTGGCCAAGCTCATCGCGCACGATCACACCAGAGACGGCGCAATCCGCATCCTCAAAAAGGCTCTTCAGGAATTTACCATCCAACCGATAAAGACAACAATCCCCCTGTATCTGGAGATCGTCGATGATCCGGATTTCCAGAAAGGAGATATCCATACCGGCTACATCAGAAAATTTGTTACGGACGACGATGATGATGACGAAGAATGAAGACGATGGCAACGGCCGCAGCTATAGAGGCTTTCAATAACATCGACGTTTATGTGGAGCATTCAAGCGGAGTCCCAAAACAACAACCTGTCTTTATGCTGCCCCGCTGGATGCAGGCATGGCGCAATGTGTTTTCCCCGGACGACCAACTCCACATATGCGTAATGAAGGAAAGGGGAAAATCAATCGGCGTGGCGCCGCTTTCCATCAAAGGCACAACGGCCTCTTTCGTCGGCGATCCGGAGATCTGCGACTGCATGGATCTCGCCGTGGTTCCCGGTTATGAAAAGCAATTCTATCACGCGCTGCTCGATGAGTTGGCACAAAGCGGCGTGGCGGATCTCGATCTGAGATGCCTGCGGCCCGAATCGACAGTGTTCTCGCATCTGGCAGAATCAGCCCTGGATCGATGGGGCATGTGCTCGTTTGAACCGGATGGCGTATCCGTCGAAATGGATCTGCCGCGCGACTGGGACCAGTATTTGGCCTCGCTCGACGGAAAACAGCGGCATGAAATCAGACGCAAATTCCGGCGACTGTACAACGAAGGCGAAATTAATTTCGTTGTTCTGGAGAACCCCGCCGAAATCGAGCGCGAGGTGGACCCCTTTCTCAAAATGTTTCGCGAGAGCCGCTCCGATAAGGCGCTGTTCATGAGCTCGAAAATGGAAACCTTTTTTCGCTCGATGACGAAGGCTATGTCGGAGGAAGCGCTCATTCGACTTTTCATTCTCAAAGTCAACGAAGCATCTGTGGCCGCGTGTCTCTGTTTCGACTGCCAGAACACCATGTACCTATATAACAGCGGATATGATACTCGTTATAGTTCTTTGAGTATCGGACTGCTCTGCAAGATTCTTAGCATCAAACACAGCATCGAGATCGGCCGGAAAAAGTACGATTTCTTGAAAGGCGCCGAGCCCTATAAATACCATCTCGGCGGCAGGGAAGTCCGGCTCTCAAGATGCCGGATCAGTTTCCGGTAAACAAGGGGCGGGGGAAAACCCGGGACCATTAAGAAACGAAGGAGACGACATGAGCAGGCGAATCTTACGGACAAAACTTTGCGATATGCTGGGCATCGAATACCCGATCCTCAGCGCCGGCATGGGCCCCTCTCTTATTGGAGAAAGCACCGGCGCTCCGGTGGACCTGGTCGTGGCGGTATCGGAGGCGGGAGGCCTCGGCGTGCTCGGCGCCGCCGGCTATACGGTCGAGCAAATGCGCGAACACATCCGGGAGATCAGGCGCAGAACCGATAAACCCTTCGGCGTCGATTTGATCCTGCCCAGCCAACTTGTCGATCAGGGGGACAGAGAAGTTGAAGGCCCAAAGGAAGTGCCGCTCAGCGAAATAATCAAATCCCTTCCTGAACCCTATTATAACTGGATCCAGAAGGTGAAAAAAGAGCTGCAGCTTCCCGATACAGACACCACCGTGAGGATGGATACCGCAACCATGCAGCCGCTGAAAGCGGTGAAGGCATGCATCGAGGAAAAGATCCCTCTGTTCTGCTCCGGGCTCGGCAATCCCGGCTGGATGGTCGACGAAGCCCACGCGAATGGCATCAAAGTCCTCGGCATTACCGGAAATTCCAAGAACGCGCGGCGTATGGCGCAATCCGGCGTGGACCTGATCGTCGCTCAGGGCTATGACGGCGGCGGGCATACCGGACGCATAGGCACCATGGCGCTGCTTCCTCAGGCCATTGACGCTGCGGCGCCTATTCCTGTCTTGGGGGCTGGCGGTATCGGCGACGGAAGAGGCGTGGCTGCGGCTCTGGCCATAGGCTGTGTAGGCGTCTGGATCGGCACGCGCTTCCTCGCCACGAAAGAGGGCGGAATCCTCGATATCCAGAAACAACACATCCTCAACGCGACCGATGAGGATACTCGCAGAACATACTTGTATACAGGAAAAACATCGAGAGTGATCTACAACAGATTCCATGATCTCTGGGATCAGTCCGGCCTTGATCCGCTGCCGTTTCCGATGCAGCTCACCCTCGCTTCGGGTCTCGTCGATATGTTCCTCAAGGGCAAGAAGTTGGATTACGTGGCCCCCTTCTCCGGCCAGATTTCCGGACTGATTAAGGAAATCAAGCCCGCAGGACAAGTGCTCGAAGAACTCGTTGAGGAAACTGTGGACATCCTCACCCGCAGGATTCCGAAGGACATAAAAGCATCATAGGCCAATGGACCTCTTGCAGCAAGCACGCTCTGTTACCGTTGGGGGGCGATTTCAACTGTTAGCGGCGACCCGATGAGTCGCCCGCCGTGAAAAGCATTATACGTTTACCGTAGCGGCGACCCGGTGGGTCGCCCGCTCAACCGATCATCGCCAAGAGAACATGGTATGCCGACCACCAATTCTCCACCTATCACGTCGCCGTATTACGCGATGATCGTCAGCCCCCACCCGGATGACGCCGAATTCGGCGCCGGTGGCACAGTCGCCCGATGGACCCGCGAATCAAACAAGGTCGTTTACGTTATCTGCACGGATGGCAGCAAAGGCACGAGCGACCGAAACATGAAACCAGAGGTCCTGTCCGAAATCCGCGAAGCCGAGCAGCGTGAAGCCGCCCGGATGCTTGGTGTCAGCGACATCGTGTTCCTGAGGTATCCTGATCAAGGTCTGGAAGATACATCCGACTTCCGAAAGGATATTGTCCGGGAAATCAGAAAGTACCGCCCGAAAGTGGTCGTGACGGCAGATCCATACCGCAAATACCTCTGGCACCGCGACCACAGGATCACCGGCCAGGTTTTACTCGATGCCGTTTTCCCGTTCGCAAGAGACCACCTCGCATACCCCGATCTTCTCGAGCAGGGGCTCGAGCCGCACAAGGTCGAAGAAATGTTGTTCTGGGGTGCGGACGAAATCAATTACCGCTCGGATATCTCGGGCACCTTTGATTTGAAGATGGCCGCGCTTCAGTGTCACAAGAGTCAGGTTGGGCAATACGAGCCGGAGGCATTGACAGAATGGGTCAGGCAGCGCGCCATAAAAATGGCTGAAGGAGAATCGTTCGAGCTCGCCGAAGCTTTTCATCGGGTGGAAATTCTTTATTAGATTGCGCCGCAAAACCCCTTTTGGTAGGGCCGAATTCATTCGGCCGGTCTTGAATGTGCGAGTCAATTTGCATGTACCACGGCAGAATTTGATCAAAAAATGGACTTTTGCAGCAGATTCTTTATTGAACCCAAATGTGAGGTGAACAAATGAAACAAATCTGTCAAGACCTCAGGACCGAGCATGCGGAACTCGATACCGTCGTGGCGGGTCTGGATGAAAAACAATGGATGCTGATGACTCCGTCTCCCACCTGGAACATCAAGAACCAGATACGTCATCTGGCGTATTTCGACGACCGCGCCGCTCTTGCCGCCTCGGACCCGGACGGTTTCGCCAAGCATATTGAGGAAGTCATGAGCGACATCGCCAAATTCATGAAAACGCTCGACGAAGTCGGCAAGGACATGCCCATCGATGAATTAATGAGTTGGTGGCGCAGCGAGCGAAACAAGATGCTCGACGCCTATACCGCAATGAACCCGAAAGACCGCATCCTCTGGTACGGCCCACCGATGAGCGCCCTCTCCCACGCAACCGCGCGGCTGATGGAGACCTGGGCGCATGGCCAGGACGTTTTCGACGCTCTCCGCTTGAAACGCACCAACACCGATCGGCTGCGCCACATCGCCCATCTCGGCGTCAAAACCTTTGGCTGGAGCTACACCAACCGCGGCCTGCAAGCTCCTCAAACCCCGGTCCGCGTCGAGCTCACTGCTCCATCAGGCGCACTCTGGACGTGGGGACCGGAGAACGCGTCAGACAAGATAAGCGGTCCAGCCGAAGACTTCTGCCTGATCGTGGCGCAAAGACGACATGTGGATGACACGCGCCTCCGGGTCATTGGCGAAACCGCGCGCGATTGGATGCTGAAAGCCCAATGCTTTGCCGGCCCGCCAACCGACGGCCCCCCGCCCGGCGAACGGGTCTGGGAAAAATGAGCAAACTGCATTCAGCCGGTAATCAACTCGTCCAAAATGGACAGTTTCAAACCGTAAGGAGTATTGATGCGCCTTCTTGTCAATTTCCGCGCAAGCAAGAATCCACCTTCAATCTGAATGCCGGCTCTGTAACTTTCTGTTTCGAACATAATGCATCAAGAAAAAATCCTTTGTGTCTTGGAGCCTTGGTGGTTTGTTTTTATGTCTTTAGAGTGCTAACCAATGTCTTTCGCCTCCTGCACAATAAGAAACTACTCTCCGGCCGACCTGGCCCAATACATCCGGCTGCTCTCAGAAGCAAAATCCATCTGCCATTCCGATGACATTCTCCTTTTGACTTCACTGATCGCCTCTTCCGAACCCGGCCTGGTTTCCGAAGAAGACCTCTTTTTGGCCGAGGAAGAAGGAAGACTCATGGGAGCATGTCGCGTGGTCCCGGAATCGGCCATAGATCGCGCCGTCCTCAGGCTTCTGGCAATGCCGGGTCTTCTCGAGCGCGGGCTCGCGGCTAAATTGCTCAATGCGGCGCTTCAACGGGCGCGCAATCTGCGAGTGGCCAGAATACATGCGGACCTGAGAGCAAACGACAGCGTCGCACGTGATCTATTCTCCGCCTTGGGATTCACACCGGTCCGCAAATGTTCCGAAATGACTGTGAATACCACCAGTCTTTCTCCGCCGATGCCTCTAATGGCCCCCCCTTTTGAAAAGGGGGACAAAGGGGAATTTTGCCTGCATCCGCTCGAGCCAGGTCATGAACGTGTACTCACACATCTTCAGAATCGTGCCTTCAAAGGTTCCTGGGGCTTCTGTCCGAATACGCTACCCCAGATCGTGCAGTTGCTGAATATACCCGGATACCGCCACGAGGGCGTCATTGTGGCCTATAGCGGAAAGACCGCCGTCGGTTACTGTTGGACAGCCAAAACGCGGCGGCGGGATCGTGACGGCGGAGAAGAGATTGGCCGAATTCACATGATCGGCACACTTCCGGAGCACCGCGGGCAGGGTCTGGGAAAGCTCGTTCTGTGGCACGGCCTGAAACACCTGGCGAGCTCAGGCGTTCATACGATTGAGCTGACCGTCGATAATGAAAACCGCGCGGCTCGCGCACTGTATGAAAAAGCCGGATTCAAACCGAAAACGGCGTTGGTCTGGTACGAAAAACAGATAATGTAAGGGTGCGGCACGGTGCGCCTCTTTCTGATCGTCCATTCCGTCCACCTCGTCCGCCGTTCTGCGGGGTCATGTTAGGGCGGCATGCCGCGCCTCCTTGATTCTGCTATTCTAACAAATTATTGTAAATTCTCCGGGCGACGCCCGACCGGATGGAGGTATAGAAGCATTTTTGGAGGGTTTGTAGCGGCGAATTTCAACTCGCCTCCGTGGTCCACGACAAGAACTGGTTCAATGGTCCAACTCTTCAGGTGAAAAAATGATAGACGAAAAATACGCTCAAGTCTGCAAAATGGCCATTGCGTCCGTCTCCGGCATCGAACGCACCGGCCTCAAAATCCTCGAGTTGCGCGATCGCTATGCAAAAGCGCTCATGCCCCTCGAAGGCAACACCAACCACGTCGGAATCATGTACGCCGGCTCGCTCTTCACGCTCGGCGAATTCGCCGGCGGCGCCATCCATCTCGTCAGCATGGATTTCTCGAAATTCTTTCCCATCGTCAAGGAAGTGCGTATCCGATTCCGGCGGCCGGCCACCACCGACGTGACCATGGAAGTCACCATGTCCGAGCAGGAAGCAATAAGACTACAGGCCGAGGCCGAAAAAATCGGGAAGGCCGATTACGAGCTCAGCCTGCAATTGAAGGACGAAAACGGCGAGTCCGTCGCCGAAGTCGCCGGCGTCTGGCAAATCAGAAAAATCCCCGAAGGCATGGAGCCTCCAAATGAAATAGCCGGCCGAAACCGGCGTAGCCGCGGCTTACATTTGGTTTAGTGCAGAGATTTGGGAGGAGAATTTCACAAATTAAGGGTGCGCATCAGGGGCGGTGAAAAACATGACACCGCCGGTAGGCCGCGCCGGTGCGGAATGACTTGCAGCCTATTTCTTGGCCCCGGCCTTCTTAAGAAGCTGTACAATCTCATTGCGCCCCTGGGCGGTCGCCATGGTCAAAGCGGTCACATCCCAGGGATCTCGCGCATTCACATCGGCCCCGTTATTTAATAACGCCTTTACAGCGTCGGCACTGCCATTGTAAGCCGCCTTCATGAGCGCCGTCCTGCCGCATTCATCTTTTGCATTTACATTATTCAGCAGCGCCCTCACTTTGCGCAGAAGCGCCTTCAACGGCGCGATTATCGAAGTCATCGGTCTCGCGTTTGCCAATAATTTCGCCTCTATCTTTCTGTCGCGAAGGCTTTCGCTCCCGCATTCTTTTTGCCTTCCAGCTTCTGGGCAAGCCCCTCCAGGTCCCGCTCGTTCAAAGAAGAAATCTCATGCAACTCTCCCGCGGACCCATAATTTACCGACATTCCCTTGTACGAGTCGCTGTCCTTCATTTTCCGATAGGTTTGAAGCAGGTCATTCAGGGATTTATGTGAAATCTCTCTGTCGGTTTGGAGAAGCCATATAATTTCCTTGTTTCTATTCATGGCTGTCTGAATCCTGATATAAACATCCTGGACTTTATCTTTTGAGACTGCCGCTCTTGCTTCATCTTCCGCAACACATCTTGCTGCATCACGTTCCTGAGCAGTAGCGTCATTCTCCCTCTTGGAATCATCCGGCGGAATTGCGGTTGCCTTTACTATATCGGGCAACGAAGCGAAAATCTTCTTGAAATTCGGCATCTTTTCGTATTTTTCGTTCTTTCCTTCCTGATTCGGTCCGAACAGCCATTTCAAAAACTTCATCTTGCATCCCTCTCCTCTTTGATGCTGCTAGTTATACTGCGCGCCGCCCTCTTTTGGCTTCCCTAGCAGAGCCGTAAGCATCTCCAGAAATGCCTTGTTTTTGAAAGGTTTGCGTATGTAACCCTCCGCTTTGGTGTCCGTCTCCCTCAGGTGCGTTTCCATCACCTTTTTATTCGAGGCGCCGGTGATAAATATCACTGGAACCGCCGCATATTGTTTGCTGTTTCTCACCATGTGAAGCAGTCTTATACCATCTACCCTCGGCATAACCACGCCCAGCACCAGCAAATCATACTGAAGCTTCTGTATCTGATCCAGAGCCTCTTCGGCATCCTCCGAAGTCTCCACAAGAAACCCTGCAAACTCAAGAATAGACTGCATGATACTGAGGAAGTCCTTGCTATCGTCGGCGACGAATATTCTCTTCTTGCTGTTCTCTACTAGCATACTGCAAACCTCCTTTATCTATAATCACTCCTTTGAATATGTCGAACAACCGCCGGGCGCTCGCAATTCCTGCCCAAAAGTCCTCTCCGGCAACAGAAGAAAGTGAGATTGTCTTGGTTCAGCGGAAATTAGAATTTTGCCGTTTTCCCAAAGTTAGCATCTCGAGTAGTAGTTAGCACTCGATCATGCATTTACCGCTTTTGAGTTT
>QZKU01000122.1 GCA_003598085.1 Candidatus Abyssobacteria bacterium SURF_5 | reverse complement strand
AGAGAGCCAGAGAAAATGTAGTGCCTAGAGCTTTTTCTGTCTCTGTAAGTTCTTGATACAAAATAGCTTAATTTTTCAAACTGTCGAAAATGAGTCAGACGGTTCATACTGAATGTCGCGTGGTCAAGCGAGTAGACGAGTTGGTACATCAGGAAAAACATGATGAAAGTCGACGTCGCGATCATCGCCGCGAATCGGCTCCAGCTCATTCCCATCATCTGCTTTTGCTGCTCCATTATTGCTCCTCTGCTCTTATGGCTTCATTGTTGCTCCAACGTGGCGCCGCGACGAGCGGCGTTGCAAAGCCCAGCTTCTCCAACCGCCATGAGCTATTCCTGAACGAACTGCAGCACAGCCTCCCTCAATTCGTAAGTGTTGCGGTAGACTTTGCCGTAAAATGGGGGCACCTCTTCGCGATTGAAATGGGGTTCCGTTATCGAGTCTGAACGCTTCAAGACACTGAATACCGCCTCTCAGCGGAAATTGACTCTCAAGGTCCAAGAATAGTAGAATGAAGTCATGGATACCGATGAGCAAATACTTGCTCGATTACGCACGCAGGTAGAGAAGGATGAGGTGCGTGTCACTCAGCACGCTCATCAGGAAATGGTTGAAGAAGAAATTTCTCTCAACGATATTTACGAGGCTGTAGCTTCAGCCAGAATCGTTGAGAATTATCCCGAGCATCGTAGAGGAGCGTGTTGCTTAATTGCAGGTTACACCAGCAATGAAAGACCGCTTCACGTCGTTTGCACGACCGGCAAGCCTGTGCTCATAATTATTACGGCGTATGAGCCAAAACCACCGAAATGGAGGACACCATTCCAAAGGGAGCAAGGAAGATGAAATGCAGCATCAAAGGATGTCCAGGTGAGTACGAGCAGAGATTGGTCGTGCATACGGTTCGTCACAAGGGCCAGGTAATTGTCATTGACCATGTTCCGGCCGAAGTCTGCTCTGTGTGCGGGGATGTTCTTTTTAGTCCTGAGACCATCCGACGCATTGAAAAGTTGCTTCAAACTGCAGGTCATCCCACGGCGACCGTTCCTCTTTATGAATATGCTTAATCTGCGCTGAGGGGAATCGCCCATCCACATACCACGATGCGTCCGTATCCTCGATGCAGTTGATAATAGGTTGAGGTTTCAAGTTCAAGGTTCAAAGTCGAGCGGAAGGATCAAACTGGACCCTCGATCGAATCGAGGACGGTGTCTGTGAAAATCACGCCAAGGCGTGACCATGCGAGACGCTTGGCAGGCAAGGTCATGCGGAATCTGCGGATAGGTGTCTTTGTCGGCGTTCATCGGCGTGTATCGGCGGTTGAATGTAAGATAAAAAGCAAGACTGGATTCCTGTCTCCGCAGGAATGACTTCAAAGAGACGCTTCGGCGTTCATCGGCGGTTATATGAATCTGTAGAATCTGGGGGGCACGAGAACTTATCCGCGGCGGGATGGCGGCGCGCTCTCCTGAATCCGAAGAATCTCCAGATGTAAACGCTCGACCTCATCGAGCCGGCCCTGCTTCTCGTACACACGAATCAGATATTTGAGAAGCGGTAAGAGCCTGCGCTCGTCGGCTTGGGGCGCCTCTTTCAGGATTTCGACTGCTCGGAGCAACACTGCTTCGGCCTCGGCGTATTTTTCCTGGCAGAAATAGACATGTGCGAGGTTTCGAAGGGAGTAAACGACGTATTGGTGATCCGGCCCAAAGCTCTTTTCATTGAGTTCAAGCTCTCGCTGATAGAGTTCTTCGGCCTCGGCATATTCACCTTGATCATAATGCATTTTCGCTTTCCAGGTAACCACCGTCGCAAGGTCGGGGTGTTCCGGATTCAGAGACTCGAGTGCTTTCTCCGCGCGGGCGAGTAACTCGATTGCCTCCTGATATCGGCCCATTCGGACGTAGAGCGCGCCCAGGTTATTAAGTGCAAAAGCAGATCGAGGTTCGTCCCCTTTAAATGCCGTCTCGAATGTCAACAATGATCTTTTCAGAAGCATCTCGGCTTTCTCGTAGTGCTCTTGTGAAGTGTATACGGCCGCAAGATTGGCCAGATCTATCGCCACATTCGGATGATGCGCATCGAGGTCCCTCGTATCCATGTCCAACGCCCGCATGTGCATGGTTTCGGCATCAGTGTATCGTCCTTGCTGTCGATAGATTATTCCGAGCGCGGACAGGACGGACGATACTTCTTGATGATCAGGTCCGTATACTTTTTCTCCGATTGCCAGCGCTCGATTGCATAGGAATTCAGCTTCGGAAAGACGGCCATGCTTTTCATAAGCTTCGGCCAATCCAGTGAGGCTTCTCACCAGGCGCGGGTGCTGCGGATCTCTTGCTTCAGCTTCTCTTATAGATGCCGAAAACATGTTCTCGGCTTCGGTATACAGGCCACGCTCGAACGCCTTCCTACCATTAGCCGCGTATTTCTTCGAGAGCATTTCATGGCTGGTCAGTCGGATCCCGAGAAGAACTGTCGCGGCAGCAAGATAGGCGGCTGTTACGGCAAGGAGAAGAGTGCGAAAAACCTTTTTCTCATAATTTCTATCGCGCTGCGAAACGGAGTCAAGCGGCGCTTTCAATCCGCGCCACATCAATATGAATTCTGCTGCCGGGTGGACGGCGAGAAAGCAGAATGCGGAGGCGGCCGCAGCCAGGAATCTGCCGGTGCCGGTGAATTCTGCGATCGAGGCAAGAGCCCATCCGACAACCGCACTCAGGAGCAGAACGCACAGAAATTTTATTGAGTTCTCGTGCAGGCGCTCCCAGCTTTGCTCCCCATAGAACGCGAATTTCAGAGACTTTTCGAATGTTGACTTTTCATAGCGGTCAGACAGACCTCTCGCATCCAGCCCGTTTTTCAGTTCCTGAAGAAATTGGGGGAGCCGCTCAAGCGCGGGAATTTTGACGATTCCTTCAGTCGAATGGATCCTCATTTTTAATCCGAAATTCAGCGGCATAAGATCAAGCTTGACCCGGGATATCGCCTCAAATGGAATGATCTTTATGAGCCGCCGGAATTTGTATGTAAGGCCTTCGTCGGCAATCGAAACTGAAAGAGCGGCCCTTCGATGAGCAAGGAAAGTAATGACTGACAATTCAAGCAACACAATCGATGGAATTACAACGGTGAGGAGCAGATCTTGAGATGTAACACCCGAACCAGGATGCCTTCTCATTACACTTATTGCCACTAAAGCGAGGAGAATGACGAGGACGAGGCCGTCCAAGAAATGAATCCAGCGTACATTCGATCGGCAATGGTAGCTGTTATTCATTTGGTTCCCGGATGGGGCGGAGCGAGGAAATGTTCCTTCTCCAGCTTACCTGCTGAAAGAAGATATTTTCCGCTGCCACGATGAATAAGGGTTCAATGTTCCGCTTCAAAACAACCATTCGATGCAGATTTGGGGAAATACATTTGTGGCTTAAGGCTCGGCTATTCCCTGAGCGGGTTCAGGCTCGAGCGATGTCTCGGGTGCGGGCGGCTGCACCTCGCCGGAAGTCTCCGGCCCGGCCGGTTCGACTTGGGCTGGGGACCCGGGGAGGGTGGACGGTGGCGCCGTCTCAGGAGACGGCTGCGCGGGCTCAGCAGGCGGCTCCACCGGCTCGGCGGACGGCGGGACCGGCGGGCATCCATGCATCTCAAGCCCGGTTATGTGTTCCGGCTCGGGCGGCGGCAAAACAAGAAAGTAAAGCGAGCTGCCCGCAACATATGCGGGTTTGAGCAGGAAGTCCAGCCCTCGCCCGATGGTGTCTCCGATGGGATGTCCCGAGACCGCCCACGGCTCCTCCATGTAGGAGGCGGCGTTTTGTGCGGAACCGGGCGGAGCGCCCTCATTTTCCGCTTCCGCAATCGGTGTGGGAAGCGCAGCGAGAAAAAAGACAAGAAGGAAAGTAGCAAACCGGACCGGCTGAAAACTGTTCATGCGACGCTCCTGCTCATACGTATGGCCCATTTTTTCTGCTTCTGGCGGCGAATTTGGAATGCCACTGCATCAATTCGTTTACCTCGAATCGGATCGCTTTCCTCTTTCCATCGGTCACCTGACAAAAAGGAATGTCGGTTGAGTCAAGCCACTTATACACCTGCTCGATAGTAACGCCGAGCGTATGCGCTGCATCGGTTATATTCAGCAGCACCTTTCCTCTGCGGTCTTCCTTGCGGCGAAGCCAGATGCGCCTCTGAATGAGCCGTCTTTCGCCTTCGACGGGGTGATCTTCGAACCGCCTGTCGCCGAGGCGGCGATTATATTTTCTTCTTTCGGAAGCGTCTTCCTGCAGGGCGAGGGCAACGGTTACGCATGCTTTCGACTGCATCTCATCGACCGCGCCGCCTCCCAACCTCGCGCCCGGCAGTTCCCGATGAGGAACGCGGACAGGCGGCGCAGGCCTGAGAAGATCCTCGTCCTCCGTTATTATATCGACAAGCTCTTCAAGGCTGGGCTCCGGCGGCATCGGATCATCCTCGATCGCAAACTCCTCGAAGGGGATCGGCGCCGCTCTCGTCCCCAGCGCCATGACAAGCGCGCCCAGAATGAATACAAAGAGGAGGATGACCAGGAACTCCAGCGACATCTAAATCTCCATCCAGGCGTCGATTTCAAACATCCGCCAGCGTTGTCCTTCTGCGTCCATGCAGCTAGCGCGCGTGCCGATTTCCTATTCTATCTTCTTTTTTCCGGCAATTCAAATTGGATGCGTCAGGAATCGTCGAATTCCTCTTCGTCTGCCTGATCGAGCGGATACCTTCGGCCGGCGGAAGCGAAGCGCTCCCGCAAAATCCGCTGAAAGCGCCTCCCGTAAATCATGTCGAAAGTCTGCTCTGAACCGGGAAACAAGCGCACAGCCGCCTGTTTGGTCGCATTTATCAGATCGAGCGCCTGGTCAATCGTCATCTTCTCCTGGGCAAGCACCTGCGCGGAGAAATCAACGATAAAACGCAGTCTCCGAAGCTTTCGTTCTTCTTCTTCGAGACATCGCGTATGTTTCATGAAGCAAAACTTCCTTTCCCGAATCATTTGTTGTTCAGAACGATCGCCCGATACCGGAATATAATCACACTTCCCCCTTTTTGCTGACTATGAATAAGCGATATACGAGCGATTTTTTCTCCCTTATTAATTTTGGCAGCATCTTCGGCCAGCGGCAATTTCAGGACATACCAGCCTTGCTCAAGGGAGACGGTATTTTTGGGGCGGCTTATGCGGAGCTTTTCAGGAGTTTGCCTGACCTCACTGGCCAGTTGCTCCTTATCGGAATCGAAGAAGCTATATTCCATCGAGGTTCCATCGGCGAAAGAGACAAGCAACGAGGCCGTGATTCTATCGTCTCCCATAATCAATTGCCTCGCTTCCACGATCACCTCAAGCGAATGAGGAGGCTCCGAATTCAGTTCTTTTTCCAGGATAATTTCACACGGTGCTTTTTCAGGATTCTGGCTGCTGACGACCGACAGCAGTTGATCTCCAAAGGTAACGCCGGTTGTTTTGCCGCACGTCGTGCTGACGTTCCACTTCTCGTTAACGGCCAGATTGAGTACACCTTTATCTGGCGCTCCGGAATCCTTCCGCGGCTGTTCCTCTAGCACCTTGGGCGGCTGCGCGGAGTCGGACGCGGATGAAGCCGCAGGCTCATCGAGAGGGGGCGGAGACGCCGCCTGCGCCTCCCGCTCGATCTCCGCCTTATTCTCCCGGAGCGAAGCGATCTGCTTGCGGATCTGCTGCTCCTCCTGCTGGCGCTCCTCCTCGCGTCGCTGGGCTTCATTGGCCGATGCCTTCTCGGCGGGCGTCGCATAAACTATCAACTGAATCTCTTCGCGAGGTATATCCGCCAGTCCCGCGGTTGTTCTGATCTTCACCCTGTCAAGCGATTCCCCCACCACGCAGCAGTTGATCTTGTTTCCCTTTTTGAAAAGGAGGACATCCGGCCAAAAAAGATCCGGCGTCGCTTTCCTTGAACGCACCCCCTCGAGCTGGACTTCGAGCCCGGCAAGCTGCTGAGCTATGCCCGCAAGCGCCTCTGCGTCAGATGAGACAGGCTCATCCGGAGAAGCAGCGGGAGCTGCGAGTGGCGATAATGCCGGCGCCGGCGGTTCAGCCGGCTCGTACGCAGAAACGATCTCGCGCAGAGCAGGCACTTCCGGAGGAGGAGGCGCGGGTTCCGGCTTTGCCCTCATCCTGAACAAGAGCACCGCCGCCAGCACGAGAATCGCTGCTAACGCCGCAGCCGTGGACAAGTGAACGGGGCCCTTTCTCCTGGTTTGAATCGGGACGCCCGCCTTCAGCCGCCGAAGATCCTGGATCAACTCCTGGCAGTTCGCATAGCGGTCGCGCGGTTTCTTCGCCATCATCCGCTGAATGACTTTTTCGACTTCAACCGGGATCTCCGGATTGAGAGCGCGCGGCCATTCCGGCTCCAATGACTGGATTTTTTTCAGGACCATCAGTGTGGTTTCGCCCTCGAACGGCACCTTTCCCGTCAGCAGCTCATAAAAGACAACGCCGAGAGAGTAGATGTCGCTCCGTGCGCTAGCGGGCTCGGCTGCGGCCTGCTCGGGCGACATATATTCAGGAGTACCGACGATGCTTCCGTCTACTGTCAGGCGGGTGGAACGTTCCTGAAGAGCCAGTCCGAAATCAGTGACTTTGGCTCTTTTCGAGCGGTCGATAATGATGTTGCTGGGTTTGATATCGCGGTGAATTATGCCTTCTCGGTGCGCGCAGTCGAGGGCGCGGGCCACCTGCAGCACGATGTTCATCGCATTTTCAAGCGGCATGAAGCCCTCGCGGTAGATGATCTGGTCGAGAGACGGGCCCTCGAGGAACTCCATGGTGTAATAGTGGATATCGTCCTGATTGCCGATATCGTAAATCTGGACGATGTTGGGGTGATTCAATTTTGCAATGGCGCGGGCTTCGTTTTGGAATCGTTTGATGAAGGCGGTGTCGGTGGTCAGGTGTTGGGGGAGCACCTTCATCGCCACCATGCGACCGAGGGCGACCTGGTGGGCCTTGTAGACCACGCCCATCCCGCCCCTTCCCAACTCTTTGAGGATTTTGTAATTCCCGATTTCCTTGCCGATCATAAGAGTACCGGGAAGAGAGGAAGCGGCTTTATGAAATTATTCTTCGCTCGCCATCGCCTCGCGGAATTTTTCCGGCATCACGTAGCGCTCGCTTGCCGCCTCGATCTCATCCGCCCGCTGGAGCAGTTTGCCAAGGCGCTCGGTGGCCTCGGAGATTCGCTGGTTGACTTCTTCAATGCGTTTACTGAAGTCGTCGGCCTCTTCTATCGTCTCCACGGATGACATTTGCATCCGCAGCGAGTTGATCTGTTGCCGCCAGGCCGTAATCTGATCGTACAGGCTGTATATCTGCGGCTCCATTTGCCGGAGTTCCTGCGCTTGTTCGGGCGTAACCCACAGATGCTGAAAGAAAACATGCCCCTTTTTTCGCTGTTCCTGCTCAAAGAGGAGCCTGTCTTCCCGAGCCTGCCTTCGAAGTTCGAGGATGCGTTCCTTTTCCTCCGGCGTCATCCATTTGTTTTCGAATTGAATCATGCCCTTGGAGAGTTGTTCCTGTTCAAATGCACGCTCGGCCGCCCTGCGGGCATCCCGCGCCTCTATCTCCGCCCGCTCCTGCTCTCTCCATTTCCTCAGCAAGACCTGGTTCTCTTCGTCAGTAGCCTTTTCCACAAAATCTATATTGTCCCTGCTGACGGTCGACACTCCCATCTCGGTCTTGAACGTGATAAAACCGTCTTTCTCACGGATGACTACCGCAGTGCGAGAGGTGCCGCTCTTGAAATAAATTTCGTCCGCCAGCGCCGGCGAAAGGAGCGCCGCCGAAAGAAACGCCCATATAAAAAAAAGACACACACCTTTCTTCTTGAAACAATCTATGATCATACATCGTCCCTTTCCTGCTGCCCTTCAGCGGACCCCGCCTCCGCGTTCCGAAGCGGAACCCGGATGAACCGCATGGGTGCGCGTGAAGTTCTCAAACAATAGCCTCTTAATGGGTGCGCGTGAAGTTCTCAAACAATAGCCTCTTATTATTCCGGTGGCCGGAACTGGTTCTCCTCTACGGCTTCGATAGCGTTTTTCAAGTCGTCCAGAAAGAATGGTTTTTCGACGACGATCCGACGGGTCTCGGCGCAGAAGGCCCTGAAGTCTTCGCTGAGCGTATCGCCGGTGGAGAAAATGATTTTCTGCGCCAGCCCCGGATTGGACTTCGTAACTTTCTGGAAGAAGGTCTTGCCGTCCATCCCTGGCATCTTCAGATCACAGATGATGATGTCGAAGGGTTTTTTCCGCACTTTCTCCAGCGCCTCTGCGCCGTTATGTGCGCGTTCGACACTGTAATCCATTTGCGAGAAAATGTCGGTCAGAAGATCGAGGATTACCTCCTCGTCATCGACCACGAGCACGCTCGATGACTTGGAGGAGGGCTTGATTTTCTCGTCAGCTCCTTTGTCGGACGTGGACGAGCCATCAAGCGGGAGTTCGAGAGAGAAAGTGGTATGTTTGTGCGGCACGCTTTCAGTTGTGATTTGGCCCCCATGCTCTTGTATGATCCCGTATACCACGCTCAGGCCGAGGCCGGTACCGGCGCCTGGCTCCTTTGTGGTAAAGAAAGGATCGAAAATCCTGGGCAGCACCTCCTGCGGAATACCCGGTCCGTCATCCGAAACAAACACGCGCGCCCGGCCGGATGCTTCGTCGCATACGGTCCGCACATCGATGGCGCCGCCGCTCTTCGCTGTATGAATCGCCTGATGCGCGTTATTGATCAGGTTGAGGATCACCTGCTGGAGCTGGTAGTGGTCGCCGATGATGTAAAGGCCGTTCTCCTGAAGCTGAAGATTCAGTTTTATTCCGTCGAGCTGCAACTGGTAGCGCTTCAGCTCGGCCACGCTCTTGATGACCGCCTGAATGTCAATACGCTGTTTCTGCGGTTTATGGCTTCGGGAGAAGCGCAGCAGGTTCTGGATTATCTGTTTACACCGGTAGGCTGCCGTATTGATCTTTTCGAGGTCCTGGCGGTACTTGTCGTTTTCAGCCGTCTCGAGCAGGAGCTGGGTGTACCCCATGATTCCGGTGAGCGGATTGTTCAGTTCGTGCGCGATTCCCGAGATGAGCTCCCCCATTGCCGAAAGTTTTTCGGTCTGCACCAGTTTCGCCTGGGCCGACTTCAGCTTCGCCATCGATTCCTCAAGCTTGTGATTTGCCTCGACCACCGATTCGTGCAGGCGCTTGAACTCGGCTTCCCGCTTGGTTTCCTCCGTCGCGTCCCGCGCAATGCACATCTGTCCCTTGATTTCCCCGTCTTCCTCGAGAAGGGAACTATTCACTTTCAGATAAAGGTCCTCTCCCCGAGCGGTCTGTATTCGAACAGGCATGACATTGGCTCCACCGGCAGTTCCGCGGGACCACCCTTGCAAAACTTCGCTCAGGTCATCGGCGCTGATAAGCTCGGAAAAATGGCGCCCGATCCAACCCTCCGCCTTATGGCCGGTCAATTGCTCGCCGCGCTTGTTGATCGAGACAAAACGGCCCTGCATGTCGAGAATGAAGATGATATCGATTGCATTGTCGATCAGGTAACGATATCGCCGCTCCGATTTCCTCAGATCATTGTAAAGTTGGGCGTTGCGCCATGTAACGGCCGCAAGGTCGGCGAAAACCGAAAGGTTCTCAATCTCGGCGTCGGAAAACGATGAATTTGGCGGCGGGACGGCCGAAATGAAACCCACTTCGTTTTCAGGTTCGAGCATGGGAATCACCAGCATTGCGTCCACGCCCAGTTGTTTGAGCGCCTCCGGCATGTGCACGCGCCCGTCTTTCATGATGTCGCTGCTGAAGACCGGCTTCCTTTGGGTGAGCGCGATGTGGAAAAGGCCCTCCGCGTCCTCCGGCTTCCGCGGAATAGACGCAAAGGCGGCCAGAAATTCCGGCAGCTTCTTCTGTTCGATCTGGCGGAAAAGCGGGCCCGCCGCGAACTGCTTGAGCAGGAAACTATTGTTTTCTCGGTCTATCGCGTAGATGGCGACAGCCTCGGCGGCCGTCAGCTTCAATGCGCCATCGCAGATGAGCTTCAATACTTCTTCGGGGCCGATCGAGGGATTGAGGATCTGATGGATTACCTCGTCAAAAAGACCCGGGAAATCATTTCGGGCCGGCTCGAGAGGTTCTGCGGGCGAGCGACTTCTCAATCTCTTTCTGGTTTCGCAGAAAAAACGAAACACACTGCCCCAAGTGGGCGGCAAGGCTTCGTCTTTGAAGGACGACTGCATCACATTCAACGCCGCCAGCTCAAAATCATCGAGAGAGGCCAGAAGCTCTGTCTTGGTGCGGGCCTCTTGGAGAGCGGCTTCGGCCGCTTTGGATGCGCACGCGCCGATTTCCGCTCCTCCAAGACACAACATGAGATGTGAAAAAACGGACTCCAAAAAATTGCGAACCAAGGCCCTTTTTGCTGGATCCGCAATGGAAGGATTTAGGAGAGTAACTTTTTGTTCGGTTAGAATGCGCTGCAGGTATGCAAAATCATTCATAATGCCAATGCATGCAACAAGTTTATGCGGACGGATGAAGTATAAACTGTTATCGCATTATAACATAAGGGATAATGATTTTCCACTTGGGGATAAAGGGTCCAACTGAGAAGAGAGCCCTGAAGGACGAGAAAAAAAGTGTGTTCAGGCGCGCGACAAGCAGAAGTTCGTCACTTCTTCAAATAGAACGCAGCGATCCCGGTCAAGCGGCGCTTTGTGGCGGCTGTTCTCCAATACGATATACCTTTTTTCAGCGCTTGCGACGGAACGGAAGATATAATTGCCGCTCTCTCTCCAAATGACGTCGTCTCGCTGGGAATGCACGACCAGGAGCGGGGCTGTCACCCTCTTGAGGATCGGGCGCGTCAATTTCATAAGGTCGAGCAGGCACAATATGCTGCGGGAAGGATATTTGTTGTACCCGTTCAGGTACGAGCGAAGCGTTTTGTCCGACAAGCTGGTTATGCCGAACTTGGGAATATTGGCGCCGACGAGCGCTCCAAATCTGGCCGCACGTTGCAGCACGTGCTCACTCAGCACTCCTCCTCGGGGAAAAACAGGCGTGCAAATCGTCACCAACCCTTCGACATCGCGCAGGGTCGCCAGATGAATCGCGAGCAGTCCGCCCATGCTGAAGCCGACCACTACAACCGAGCCGCAGGCCTCCTTCATTTCCGCAAATTCCCGTTCAACCGTCCCGATCAACTTCTGGGAGGAGATCAAGGCGAAATCGTGAAGAGACGTCCCATGACCGGGCAGCGTCACAGAGGTCGTGGTTATCCCCTGTTCTCTCAAATAAACCGCCATCGGCTCCATTAAGGCGGCCGTATCTCCGAATCCATGCACCAGGAGGCATCCCACAGTTCCTCTTTTGAAAGAGAATGCAGGAGCCGGCGGGGCATTTTCCATAAGCATCGTTTCCGGTGGTGGCATAGAACCTCCAGCTTGCCGGTCAACGCGTCTCCGGCGATCAGCCTGCGGTCCTCTTTATCTTAATAGTAGTAATGCCCCTTGAACAGGCCGACATTCTTCAGGAATCGATACGCGCCCATAAAAGCCGCTCCCGCAATCACACTGACTGAAAACAGGCTAAGCAGCAGCGCGAATGTCGTCGCAAATTCCGTATTCATCGTGAAGCTCCTACTGGTAAAAAACGCCACAACAATCGGCACACCAACAAGCGCTAGCATGTAGATTGCTCTCGGTTTCTTCATGAGAGAGATTCCCCCAATTTTCAGAAGGTTCGTTAGGCTGACATTTGGGGTACAAGAACTG
This sequence comes from Candidatus Abyssobacteria bacterium SURF_5, assembly GCA_003598085.1. NCBI lineage: Bacteria > Pseudomonadati > Candidatus Hydrogenedentota > Candidatus Abyssobacteria > Candidatus Abyssobacteria bacterium SURF_5. The sequence goes on along the minus strand of QZKU01000122.1, from coordinate 33,135 downwards.
TGCCATCATTCGCAATTTTCCCGGCGAAGGGCACAACAAACTGATTCTGAACGAGTTACAGCAACCGGCGGGAATCCCTTTGCGGAAAAGTGGAGAACAAGAGGTAAACTTGGACTCGCGGGTAAGAGGCTGCTTAACGGTAACTTATTGCTCGAAAAGGAGTTAGTATGCAACTGATTTCATGCAGGCGGTGCAATTGTTTTCTTGCATTCTCAGGGGAAATATCGGATGGATGATCGGCGGCAAGGGGCGAAGTTAACCGGAATCAACCTTTAGATTCATCCTCTTTCTTACTTACCACCGTCATCTCCTCGCTGCTGCGCGTCGAATACGGCCCGCTCAGGTGCAGGCTATGGCGGCGGAGCAGCCATAACTCCGGAATTATCTCTGAGATTATCTCGCCATTGTCAAAGACACGGACGATAGAAGTTTCGGAGACAACAACAGCGACGGCGTGCGTTTCTTTTGTTATGGACGCAGCCGCCACATGGCGGCTCCCCAACCCCATGGGAAGCTCGACGCCTTCGGCGGTGGCGCTGACGTATCTGCAGGCGGAGAGGGCGATCCCATCATCAGAGATGATGAACGCGCCGTCGAGCTGGGCCAGTTCTTTCAAGGTCTCGCGCACGTCCGGATCAGTAACATGCTTTTTTTCATTCGGATGAAGGGCGAGGGGATCCAGGATGAGAGCCCTGGAACGTTTTAGCACCTGGCCCGAATCGCCGATGATAAACATGGTGCCGATTTTCCTGCCTTCCCGTCCTTCTCTTGCCAACTCGATTGCGAGCAGGATAACTTCCTCAAGAGTTCGCAGGTTGACTTCTCGTCTGATATTACAAATATCCTTCAGCAGAATGGATTCTTGTTGTTCCGCAGCCATATAACTTCCTTCGGCGAAATCCCGATCTGTTTTTTTCTTTCAGTCTCTCATGAAATTGGCAAAAAGCAAGTGCGCCTTCTTGAGGCGCCGCGGGTACGGATCACTTTTCAGAATATCCCTCTTTTAATTCGCTGCCGGCCCAAATATTGTACCAGCGCGCACACATTGGACTTGCCTTTTTTGCGGCTGCCTTGCAGATGACCTCTGCCAGGAGCTCAGTGCTGCAAGGCTTGGTCAGATACTCGAATACGTCCTCCCGCATCGCAAGCAGGGCCGATCGCATCGTGCCATAGCCGGTCAGGATGATCACCTCGAGGTCGGGCCGGATAATTTTGAAGCTGCGAAGCAGCTCATTGCCGTCAAAATCGGGCAACCGCAGATCAAGCACCGCGACATCGATGTCATTGTTCCGAATCCAGTATAAGGCCTCCTCTCCCGTTCCGACACTGGAGACTTCAAACCCGCACTTTTCCAGCAGGCCGGTCGCCAGATTCCGGAAATGCTGGTCATCATCGACAACCAGAACCTTTATCCGTCTTTCCTCGCGCATCTTCGGCCTCCTTTCTTTTCCGAATCCTTGTCCGGAGATTTTCCAACGCGGGAAGCTTTCCCGCCTTCACTCCGAACGATACGGGATCGAAAATGATTCAGCCGCGCCATCGCGTCCTGAACCGACACTGCTGCACGACTGGCGGAGACATTTCAAAAGAGTTTAATGAAGGGGGGAAAGATGAAAATGGAAATGAGACAGGGAGCTTTCAGGCCTTCCTATTCAGATCGGCACTTCTTCCCACCTTTATTAAACCACATAACGGAATGAATTTTCAAGCAAAAAAGGAATCCGCGGCAAGAGGAATCGATAGCTGTATGCTGGTGTCGCGCGCTTGAATTCGACGGGCCGGACGGTTATTTCCGGGAACAATCGAGGGTGCGAAAAAGTGGATGCGCCAGCGGGCTTTCGGTGGTTTACGAAGCCTTCTTTTCTTCTGCGGATTTCTCCGGCACCTCTGCTTCTCGCTCGCGCTTTTTGGCTTCCTCGACGGCATCGCTGACGGCGTTGTAATGGATATAACCACCGCGATGGAGGATGGTGTCTCCGATTTCGGGGTCCATCTGCATGCTCGCGACGCACGGGTAGCTGTGCCAGTATTTCGCGGTGAAGTCCTCATTAATGCTTTGCGTTACGGGTTTGCCGATGAGGTTCTTTGCAACGAAATACGTACAGCCGCATGGCGCGCAGCAGTCAACCTGTGTGTTGACGATCTTGCCGTCGTGGACAAAAATCTGGATCTTCGGTTTTCCGATTTTGAACCTGTGGATGAACTCATTGATAAAAGGGTGCTCCGCCGCTTCTTCCAGCGCGCAGAACGGCTTCGGGAAGGCCGTTTCGAGCCCGAGGTCTTTACACAATTCGGTTACGCGCCGTCGGCAACCGCGGCCGAGCCAATCGGGCGCCTCCGCCGGCACGATGAGCGCTTTTGCCCCAGCTTTTTTTGCAAGAGCCGGGATATCGGTGAGAAGATCCTCATGGACATTCAGCGCGATGGTAACATCGTGCTCCGGCAGCTCGGGCGGCAAATACTGGTCCGAATCATCGGCAAACATCGGCAGCTCAATCGGCAGTTTCAGCACACCGACCACGTTTCTGGAAAAATCGATGCGTGCGCTGTAGCGGCAGTGGTCGCAGTCTTCCCCGCAGCCAATGCACAAACTCGGATCGTCAACGAGATGTTTTACGAAGCGGGAAGGATAGCCGTCATCGAAGAGTTTGCAGAAGGGCTCTGCTTTCTTCGGCCTCATCTTGTCAGGACAGATAATAAATACCCTCACTGTTCCTCCCGTTCATGCCCTCAGAAGATATTCACCCATTTCTATACTGCCAGAATCGGCCCCAATTGGCAAGGCGAGCGGGCAAAAGCCGGACGGAGCAAACAGTCCCCCATCTGTTGTGCTGTCACCGATTCCCCCCCGTTTTCGTATAATGTTTCATTTGCTTTTTCTGGTAAAATGTGGTAAGCTTGGCCGATTGAAGCTGATCAAATTCCGAGAATGAGAGCTGCCAAGGCGGCGTTGCCGCCGACAGAGAAAGATGGTCTTGTCGGCGTCCGAATTTACAAATGACGTCCCCTTCAATAAAAAGATTTCAACCTTCTGGCAGAGATCGCGAACTGTAGCCAGAGGACATTCTCCCTATACGCTTGGGAAAGGCGAACGGGCGTTCCTGCTCGTGCATGGAATCGCCGGCTCTCCCGCCCAGATGAGAAAACTTGCCGAGTTTCTTGACCAATTAGGCTTTACCGCACGAGCGATGTTGTTGCCGGGGCATGGCACCCACCCGGATGACCTCGAAGGGGTCGTATGGCAGGACTGGTACGAAGCCGTTCATGACGAGTTTTGCGAGTTGCGGAAACGCCATCAGGAAGTAAGTCTTGCCGGATTCTCGATTGGGGCGGCGCTGTCGGCACATTATGCGGCGCACAATCCAGTGGATCGGCTGATCCTGTTGAGCCTTCCGCTCTGTCCGCTCAACGACAGGTTTCCGACGGACCTGATGTTGCGGATTTACTGGGCGTTTTTCAAGCAGGTCAAGGGGAATCCCGAGGCGATTACAGGGGCAGACGGCGAACCATTCTATTTTGTCTATGAGCGTGTTCCGACGGCAATCCTGCATACCATGTCCGAATTAATACGGATCGTCAAGCATCGGCTCGACCGTGTCACCGCGCCCACATTGCTGATCCAATCGAAGTGCGACAGAATATCCGGAGCAAAGAGCGGCCCGCTCGCGTTCCGACAGATCGGCTCGGATCAGAAACGGTTGGTGATGCTCGAGAGGAGCGGACACAACGTCATCCTGGATGACGACCAGCCTCAGGTGTTTCAGGAGATCAGGAAATTTATGAGCGTTCCCCGGGCCGATGTCTCCGGAAAGCTCCTCTAGAGGAAGGCGGCGTGATGACGCATAGTAAAAGAATGGAGCATTCAAAGTAAAGAAGTAAAAGCAATGAACGTGAAAATGAAAGGCGTTGTCGCCGTCCTGATTTTTCTTTCGCTTTCTGCCGCAGGCATAAGCAGCATGGCTTCTCTTCCCGCTTCTGAAGACACAGGACGTCCTGATGGACGTGTGGTTGCCATACTGTTTTCGGTCTGGCAAACCGAGGATGCCAAAAAACATTTCCGGGACGTCCCGAACCTGGACTTGCTGGAAGTCAATGGCAAGCCGATGATCGAGCACGTCTACGACGCGCTTCGCAGTTCGAGGCACGTTGACAAAATAGTCGTCTTTGCGGCTCCGGAGGTTGAGAGACGCTTGAAGCTGACAGATGATCCGGGAACGTCCTTTATTGAGGATCGGGGAGACGCGGCCGCGAACCTTCAGTTCGGCGTAGGTGAAGTCGAAAAGGGCGACCTGGTGATGTTCATTCCATCCGACCTTGCCCTGGTGACGTCGGAAGGTTTGGACGAGTTGATCGATCGCGTCCTGGATGAAAGATCGGTCGATCTCGTCTTTCCTCTCGTGAGTCGACAGCAATGCGAGCGGCAATACCCGGAGGAGGCTCGCACGTATGGGCATTTTCGGGAGGGCCAGTTTACGGGCGCGCATGTGGAGTTCCTGCGACCGGACCTGTTTCTGGACAATCCCGACGAGGTGCGGGCACAGAAAGACAATCTGTACAATTTGTACTACATGCGCAAGAGCACGCTCGGCGCAGCGCGATTTCTCGGCGTCAAGCTGACGTTGAAGTACGTTTTTGGCTCACTTTCGATTCAGGACCTCGAGCGGCACGTCCTCGAAAAATATGAAGTGACCGCGAAGGCGATTCTGTGGGACGATGCCGATCTCGCCACGGATTTGAGTGAGCCGTCGGACGTGCAGATGATAAGCCGCGCGCTGCAGCAAAGAGCGGCGGCGCAGTTACGTACCCCCCCGGCACGCGGCGCTGTGAGCGGCCGGAGTTGACCCAAGACAGAGACGTGCGCTGGAAGGCCTGGGCGACCATTTAAAAATCCTGCTCTGAGGCCTGAGCAGGTTACATGAGAAACAGGAGGGCGAACGTAATGAATGTGGACCGGACCATGGCTTACATGAAGGCGAAAGGCCTTTCCTATCTTCTTCCGGCAGTCACGGGAAACGGGAAAGTCTTGGAAACCCTCATCGATACCCTGAGGAACAGGGCAAAGGCGAAAGCGCTCGCGGTCAGGAAAAATCAGGATCCGGAAAAGCAGCAGATCGCCGGCGAGAGCATGGACATGTTCTTCGAGATGGTCAAGCGGAACTTGCCGAGGCTCTCGTCGCAGACGCAGCGCAGGCTGGCCTTTAACATGTTTTTCAACCATCTCACCTTGGGGCAGGAGGTCCGCGATCAATATACCGCTACTTACGGAGAGCCCCCGCCGTTCCTCCTGGTAATCAGCCCCAGCATGAAATGCAACCTCAAATGTTTCGGCTGTTACGCCGCCGAATATGATAAGACACAGGAGCTGAGCCGCGAAGAAGTCAGCCGGATTATCAGGGAAGCGAAAGAGGAACTGGGCGTTTATTTCATCACCATATCCGGGGGCGAACCGACAATCTGGCCTCACCTGTTTGATATCGCCGAGGAACACAACGACGTTTTCTTCCAGGTCTACACGCATGGAATGATGATCGATGACGCTATGGCAAAGAAAATGGCGCGGCTCGGAAACGTGCATCCCGCCATCAGCATTGAAGGCGGCCCTCGCGAGACCGACGACCGGCGCGGCAAAAACGCCTATGCCCGTATTCTTGCGGCGATGGACAGGCTGAAACGGGAAGGCGTACTGTTCGGGTTCTCCGTGACGCACACCACGAAGAACCATCATGCCATCATAAATGAAGAATTCATCGACGAACTGGTCCGGCACGGTCCGGCCTTCGGCTGGTATTTTCAATACCTGCCGACCGGCCGCAATCCCGACCCCGCTCTGATTCCCACGGCGCGGCAGCGGCTGGAGCGATTTGAGGCCGTCGAAAAATTTCGCAGGACCAGACCCATTGTGGTCTACGATTTCTGGAATGACGGCGAGGCCACCGAAGGATGCCTGGCGTGGGGGCGAAAGTACCTGCATGTCACCCCGAGCGGGATGGTCGAGCCGTGTGTCTTCATTCACATGGCTACCCATAACATCCGCGATCATTCGCTCGTGGAGATTCTGAACTCGCCGTGCTTCAAGGAAGCCCGCTCCATGCAGCCGTTCAACGAGGATCATCGCCGCCCGTGCTGCATAATCGACAATCCGGAGAAGCTGCAGCTTCTGTACGAGAAGTATCACCTGACTCCGACGCATGAAGGCGGCGAACGTATCGTGACGGAGTTACACGACACATTGGTGCGCAATTGCCGGGCGTATCAGGACGAGCTTGAACGCCTTGATGCCGCCCGGCAGAAGGTCGTGCATTCGGCCTGAGCAGTCGTCCCCGCGGCGCCGGCGCGGCACGAGGCCTCGTGCAGGGGCCGATGCAGCAGCCGGCGGCGTTTTATGTTGAAGAGGCGGAGCTCGACGCTCCGCCTCTTTTTCGCGAAGACGCGGCAAGATGATCGACCACCTGCTCTTCCTCTATCTCAGAACCGTTCTCAGCCGCTCGTGGAACGAGCTGATGGACGCCACGCACCAGCCCGCCCGCATGCAGGCGAACCGACTGATGGACATCCTCTCTCGAAACCGGGATACAGCCTTCGGACGGGAACATTCCTTCTCGATCATTCGCTCGCTCGCCGATTTTCGGGAGCTCGTGCCCGTGCGGCCATACGAGGAATTCGAGCCATACATCGAGCGCCTTCAATGCGGCGAACGGCAGGTGCTCACCAAGGAAGAACCGGAAATGTTCGGCCGTACGAGCGGCACGACGAGCGATCCCAAATTCATCCCGATAACCCCCTCCTTCTACGAAGAATTCTCGAAGACGCAAAAGATGTGGCAACGCAAACTCCTGGCCGACCACCGCCGCATGGCGCGCGGCAAGATTCTCTCCGTGATGAGCGCCGAAATCGAAGGGTACACCGAGTGCGGGATTCCGTACGGAGCGATGAGCGGCCACAGCTACCAGTTGCAGTATCCCCTGACCCAGCAAATGTACGCGGTGCCGTACGAAGTGATGTGCTTGAAGGACTTCGAGGCAAAGTATTATCTTGTCCTGCGGCTCGCGCTCGAGCGGAACGTGACTGCTATCGCGGCGCTCAATCCGAGCACCATTGTGCTCCTGATGAAGAAGGTCAATCTTCACGCCGACGAACTCATTCGAGATATCGCCGATGGTTCTCTCCGGCAGGATATCGACATCCCGCGGCGGCTGCGGAGCCATATCGAGTATGCGCTCCGTCCCAACAGGCGGCGAGCGCGCGAACTCGAGGCGCTCAGGCGCAAGGATGCGCTGCTCAAGGGGAGCGATCTGTGGGGAGAGCTTGAAGTCATCACGACATGGCAGGGCGGCTCGGCCGGTTTTTACATCAGCCGGCTGTCAGAATATTTCCCCGAGGTTCCCCTTCGCGATATGGGATTGATAGCAACGGAAGCATACTGCTCGATTCCGCTGTGGTCGAACACGCCGAGGGGGCTGCTTGCGATAACGGGTCATTTTTTCGAATTCTTCGAGGTTGGAGAGGACGGCGGCCGCCGTGGGAAACCGCTGGGGCCCGAAGAGGTGGAGATCGGGCGAGAATACTATCTGGTGATCACGACGTCGGGCGGGCTGTACCGATATGATATTCAGGATATCGTCAAAGTGGTCGACCGGTTCAACAGGACCCCGGTCATCGTGTTTCAACGCAAGGGGGGGAACACGGTATCGATAACTGGGGAGAAGCTCACGGAAACCCAGGTGACGGAGGCGGTTGGCCGGGGCGCCGCGGCGCTTGCCGTTCCAATAGACGATTTCGTGTTGACACTCCGGCTCAGCGAGCCGCCGGCGTACGTACTGCTGGTCGAGACGCCGGAACGAAACGAGCGACTGCTCCGGAATCTGCTTGATCGTTTTGAGCGCGAGCTGCGGCTGCAGAATATCGAATACGCCGGCAAGCGTGATTCTCAGCGGCTGGGTCATCCATCTCTATGCATCGTTGAAAACGGCTGCTTCGAGCAGTGCCGAAAACGGCGGGTCGAAAGCGGGGCGCCGGACGGCCAGTATAAAATCGCCCGGCTCATGTATAATAGTGAAAACCTCAAACTCCGAATCGTATCTGAAATCAAATCAGGCGGGCAGGCGCTGTAAAGAGGGCGGGAATGAATCCGATACTCGAGCAAATCCGCTTCATGCATAAAATCGGAGGAATCGGCCGTCTCTTGCGGCTGAGAAAGAAGCATGCTCTCGGGTTGAAACTTATCAGGGGATATGCCGCCACCACCTGTTTCTGGACGCTCTCGAATGTTGGTTTGCTCGATAACCTGCTGGAAAAGGGCGCGGTCGATTTGAAGGAATTTGCGCAGGCAAACAAGCTGGACCTCGAGACGCTCAGATCGATCTGCGAATATCTCGACGGCATCAAGGTCCTCGACTGCGAGAACGACCGCTGCATGCTGGACGTGAATGGCAAAATTCTGCTCGAGGAGCCACGAGGACTGTTTGATCTTCTCTATGGATACGAGCCGGTTTTCACGAAACTTGAAGCGCTCGCGCGCTCGCAGGAAAAGTACGGGCGCGACGTTATCCGTCGCGGCGACGCGGTCGCCAAAGGCAGTGGCGAATTAGGGCGGCAGTTCCCTTTCCTCGCGATGCGCCAGATGGTGTACGATCACGGGTTTCGCCGCGTCCTCGATCTCGGGTGCGGCGACCTCGAGTTTGTCTTCCTCCTCTGCGAGAGGGCCGGGATAACCGCAGCGGGCGTCGATAGTGATCCTGCGGCAATCGAATGCGCGCGCCGGCGGCTTGAGGACGGCGCGTCCTGCAGCGGCCGCGTGACCGTCTCGCGGGCTGATATGTTCGACGTCGAGCATCTTGCGGAACTGTTTCCCGATATCGACGCAATCACCGCAATCGATGTTCTCCATGAATACGTTTATGGAGGGGTTCAGCCGGTGATCAAGCTTCTCGGGGAGTACAAGAGAAATTTTCCTCAATCCGCGTTGGTGGTGGCTGAATTCTTCAAACTGCCGCGCGTGTGGCTGAGGAGGATTCCAACCACCACACTGGAGCATCATCTTTTCCACTCGCTCACGAAGCAGGAGATCCTTCCCATCGGTCAATGGATTGACCTCTTTCAAAAGAGCGGGTATGGAATCGTAGATAAGAAGCTCGTGCACGGGATCGGGCACGCATATTTTGTATTGAGATAAGGGGTGCGTATGGGGACAGTGGCGGTGTATGACGCCGACTATTCGAGTGCGGCGGAGGTTATTGAGAAGGCTTTTTCCGACTTTGGAGTGAACCTCGAAAACAAGAATGTTGTCATCAAGCCGAACGTCATCGGACCGTTCGGGGTCAGCCGTGCGATAACAACACATCCCTCGGTGGTCGCCGGCGTGGTCAAGGCGGTCGCGGCCCGGCGGCCGGCGCGGATTGTCGTTGGCGACAATCCCGGCGTGCGCGGGTATGGATTGAATAAAACGAGCGCGCAGAGAAGCGGCCTCCTCGATGTGTGCTCCGATTATTACGTCAACCTCAGCGAAGAAGGCGTCTCGGCGCCGATGAAGTCGCGGTTCACCGACAAGGTGACTATTTCGCGCACATTCCTCGAAACCGATTTCTACATCTCGATTCCAAAATTCAAGACGCACATGCTCACCCATATAACCGGCGCGATCAAGAACAGCTTCGGGATGCTGGTGGGCGGGCAGAAGACGGCGATTCACCGCCTTGCTCAGTCGTGCGAAACCTTTTCCGAAGCGCTCGTGGATATCTATCAGCTTCGCGCGCCCGACCTGGTGGTGATGGACGCCGTCATCGGGATGGAAGGGAAGGGGCCTTCCTCCGAGGACTTGCGGGAAATCGGCAAAATCATCGTGAGTGATAACGGGGTCGAGCTGGATGCCGTGATGGCGGTGATGATGGGCATGGACCCTGTTCGCGTTCCGATGCTGCAATTGGCGCAAGAACGCGGGCTCGGGCGGATTTCCCTCGGTTCGATCAAGACGGTCGGGCCGATCGCGCAAATTGAAAATTTCAAATTGCCGTCAAAGATGATGAGGGGTCCGGTCGGCTTCATCCTGTGGCACCTGCTCACGCATCTGATGACCAGCCGACCGGTGCCGATAGAAGATAAATGCAGCAAGTGCGGAATTTGCGAGCAGCATTGCCCGGTGGGAGCGATTCAATTGAAGCCGTATCCGACCGTCAACCCGGAGCGGTGCATCTCGTGCTTCTGCTGTATGGAGCTCTGCCCGAATAGCGCGCTGGACGTCACCAACAAAGTCAAGCGGTATCGCGGGCGATTCAAGTATTAAGTGGTTGCGTTCTTCGCCGGATCATGTCCGGCTCCTTCCCTTGAGCGTGATGAGCATGTCGGCAACCGTGGGCGAATACAGGACACAGGATGGCTGTTCGCTGAAATATCGTTGTTGGCCGGCGGACTCCCAAACGGATGCGCTCATTTATCTGCATGGCATCGAGAGCCATTCCGAATGGTTCGCCGAGTGCGCCCGTCATATCAGCGGTATGGGGATCGGCGTGTATGCGCTCGATAGGCGCGGCTCGGGTATGAATAGCATGGAACGCGGCCATTGCAGCAGTTACAGGCGGCTGCTGCTCGATGTGCTCGACTTCGCCTGCGGCATATCCGGCCGACACGACCGGTTGCATTGCGCCGGCCTCTCGTGGGGCGGCAAGCTTGCGGCCGCCGTCGCTTCCGCATATCCCGCCCTTTTTGCTTCTCTGACACTTATCGCGCCCGGCATTTTTCCGCGGGTTGCGCCCGCTCCCGGCGAAAAAGCGCGAATCGCTTTTGATGCGCTCTTTCGCCCGCGCGCATTGCACCCGATCCCCATCAAGGACGCGATGTTCACGTCGATGCCCGAGCGCCTCGCCTATATCGCGAACGATCCGCTGCGGCTGCGCCGGGTAACGGCTTCCTTTTATCGCGAGAGCTTCAAGATCGATCGCCTCCTGAGGAAGCGCAACTACCAGTGGAAGACCCCGACGCAGGTGCTCCTTGCCGAGCACGATCGGATCATCGATAACGAGAAGCTGCAAACGATATTCGATTCGCTGGAGATGGAGCACAAAAGAATCCTATTATACAAGGGGTGCAACCATTCCGTGCAGTTCGAAAGGCCAGGCGAGGTGGCGCGGGATATCGTGGAGTGGATCGGGGAGGTTCGACAGACAGATGATTGAGTATCTGGTATACCTCGGAGCGGTTTTCCTGGCGACGGTCTTCCCGTTGAACCAGCTTTACTGGATCGCGCGGAGACTCGCCGATATTCACCGTTTTTTCGACCGGCGCGGCAGGGAGTCGGTGCGGGCGAATCTTCGCGTTATCCGGCCCGATCTGGAAGGCAGGGCGCTGGACGAGGCGATCAAGCAAACTTATTATCATTTCAGCCTGTATCTCGCTGAGTTTTTCCGCATGCCCAAGCTCGACAGGCGGTACCTCGATTCTCATATCCGCACCGAGGGCATGAAGAATATCGATGACAGCCTGAAGAAAGGGAAGGGAGTCGTCGTCGTCTCCGCTCATTACAGCAATTGGGAGTTGGGACTGGCTTATTTTGCAATGTGCGGATATCCGGCCTACGGCATCATCGCGCCGCACAAAAACAAGAAAGTGAACGATCTGTTTGTGAAACCGCGCCTTGAAGCGGGTGTCGGCATCATTTTCACATCGAATGCAATCGACGGAGGCTATCAGGTTCTCCGCGAGAACGGCATCCTCTGCGTGCTGGGGGATCGCGTCACAACGAAGGGCGGAATTGACGTGCAGTTCTTCGGGCGCACCACAACTTTTCCGAAGGGGCCGGCCAAGTTTGCTCTTCGCGCGCAGGCGCCGGTGGTGCCGGCATACATCATCCGGTTTCCGGATAATCGTTTCACGTTTGTCTTTGACGAACCGATCGAAACGGAGGGGCTGCCCGATACCGACGAGTCCCTGCGCTTCCTGATGAAGCGATACATCGAGCGCCTGGAACAATACATTCGGCGCGACCCGACGCAGTACGGCGTCTTTTACAGGATCTGGAAGGATGCGGATAGTTCAGTTCGAAATCTACAGGATCAGGATTCCGTTCAAGCATAGATATGTGCACGCCGAAGCCGGTCGCGAAGAGGCGGAAAATATCATTGTGCGGATTCGTTCCGATAATGCGTTGAGCGGCGCCGGCGAAACAATTCCCCGCGCCTATCTCACCGGCGAAACCCTCTCTTCCGTGATGGACACCCTCAAAACCACCTTCGGCCCGCAAGTCGTCGGCGCGAAGTTCACCAGTTTCGAGGACGTCTCGCATTTTCTCCCCGAGCTCATGCGTGCGGGCGGTGAAGGCTCGATCGAGGCCGCATTCTGCGCCGTCGATCTTGCGCTCTTCGATCTTGCCGGCAAAGAATTCTTGAGGTCGGTCCTCGATTTTCGCGGCGGACCGAAAAAGAAAAACATTCATTATACCGGCCCGGTCTCCGCGGATGGCAGATGGTCCACCGCACGGGCCGCTCTTAAATTGAGGCTGGCTCGCTTCTCGCAGCTCAAGGTGAAGGTGGGCGTGGGCGACGACGAGGCGCGCCTCTCAGCCATTCGGAGGGTGATGGGCGCCAAGGTCGATATCCGGATCGACGCGAACTGCGCCTGGGGACCGGAAGAAGCGGTGGCAAAGATCAGGAAGTTGCAGCGCTTCAACATCTCTTCCGTCGAGCAGCCGGTCGGCCAAAAGGATATCGAAGGAATGCGCTACGTGCGCGAGCGCTGCAATGTGCCGGTGATGGCCGATGAATCCCTCTGCAGCATCAGCGACGCCAACCTGTTGGCCGACATGGGCGCATGCGATATTTTTAATGTGCGGCTCGCGAAGTGCGGCGGAATCACCGGCTGTCTGAAGATCATCGAGATCGCGCGCCGCCGCGGCCTCAAGTTCCAGCTCGGCTGCCTTGTCGGCGAGACTTCCATTCTTGCCGCCGCCGGAAGACATCTCGCATTCGCAGTTCCCGATTTCATTCATCTCGAGGGCTCATACAACCGGCACTTGCTCGAAGCCGACATCGCGCATCCGCGACTCGGATTCGGCTTCAACGGGTCCGCCGCCCCGTTGGGCGGTTATGGACTCGGCGTGCATCTGGACGAGACAGCACTGCAAAGGTGTGCGGTTGAGCGGCTCAGTGTTGGAAGGTAGCTCGATCGCATTGCCGCGCGTGGTCTAACCCGCAGTCGACGAGTCTGCCTGTTTCCGAGAAAATCGCCGCTTAAAGGTTTCGGAGTTTCCCGGCCGCTCTCTCCACCGCAGCGGCGGCATCGGAATCATCCTCCCTCCGCTTGTTCCAAATCCATTGCTTACCGGCTAAGAGTTTTTTGTTGACAAATTAATTAATGCGAAATATATTATTTTCACCATTTTGGCTCCTGGAGGATAGGCCGCGAACCGGAACCGCGGGCAAGGGCCGTGATGGGGCGGCTTATTACAGAAGCAGAAGGCGGTGGATCCCTTTTCCGGGAAGTTCTGCGCGGGCATGCCGCGCAGTGGAAATATTGGCGCGGGCTCAAGAGAAGGAGAAGAAGCCATGATCAAGAACAGCAAGAATGCGCTCTGTATCGGGATCAACGATTATCCGGGCACCGGCAGCGACTTATCCGGCTGTGTCAACGACGCCAACGACTGGGCGGACGTCCTGAAGGGCCGCGGTTTCACGGTGCAGCGGATACTGAACAAGGATGCGACCGGAGAGGTGATGCGTTCCTCGATCAGAGAACTGATACGGGCGGCGAAAAAGGGTGACAGCGTGATAATCACATATTCGGGGCATGGCTCATTCGTTCCCGATCTGGACGGCGATGAGCCGGACGGCACCGATGAATGCCTCTGTCCGCACGATATCAGCAGCAATGGGCCGATCACCGACGACGATCTTTTTGAGCTTTACAGCGCGGGCCAGCGAGGGGTTAAAACGGTCATGATCTCCGATTCCTGCCATTCCGGCTCGGTCACCAGATTCGCTCCCATCAGCACACCTCCCACAACCCGAAGCAAGGATGCCCCGCAAAGAAAGGTTCGCTTTCTCCCGCCCGAGACGTACCTTTCCAAGCGGGAGTTTGCAAAGTTGGGGAAGAGGCGAGCCCGGCGCGTCTCCAGTCCTCCCGGCCGCTATGCCGCTCTCTTGCTGGCGGGCTGTCAGGACACTGAATACAGCTACGACGCCTGGTTTGAAGGAAGGGCCAACGGCGCATTCAGTTTTGTCGCTCTGAGCGCTCTTTCCTCACTGAAAGAAAACGCGACGTACGGGGACTGGTTCAACGCAATTCGCGCGAAGCTGCCGTCTCAGCAGTATCCGCAGACGCCGAACCTCTATGGTTCCAGGCAGATGAAACGGTGGAGGGTGTTACAATAGCATAATCATTACAATTTCCTGAAGCTTCTCATTCCCGCTCCAATTGCGAGGGCGCAGAAAGTGAGAAGAATGAGAAAGTCGAGGTGAATGGGGAACTGGTTTATGCCGAGGATGATCCCGCGGAGCGCATCCACTCCGTAAGTGAGCGGGTTCACGTACGTCAGGGTCAGGAGCCAGGAGGGCAGATTTGAAGCGGGGAAGAGAGCGCCGCTGAAGAAAAACATCGGCCACAGCACAAATCCAATCATCAGGTTGAACCCTTCGGGGCTTTTCATGTTGGCGCCGATCAACAGCCCGATGCTCGTCATGACCATCGAGATCATCAGGAGCATGAGGAACGCGGCCAGAAACGTGAGCGGCCCGAGTGGAACGTTGATGACGAATCCAATGAGCAGGATGAAGGTCGCCTGGATCATCGCGTCTGTCGCGCCGCCAAGCATCTTGCCGGTAAACACGCTCGCCCTGGTTATCGGCGCTACCAGCACTTCCTTCAGAAAATCGAGCTTTCTGTCCCAGATGATGTAGACCCCATAGAACAACGAGGTGAACAGCACCGCCATCACCGCAATGCCGGGGTAGATGAAGATCTGGTAGCGGTATCCCTCGATATCCATTTGGGTTCCGAAGCCGGCGCCGAAGACGAATATCCACAGCAGCGGGGAGATCACGGAAGAAACGAGGCGCTCCTTTTCCCGGAAATAGATTTTAATTTCGCGCAGCCAGATCGCAAAGATGCCTTCGATTTCGTTCATCGTTCCGTCCGTTCTTCAGAATCTCGGCTCCGGTTCGGCTTCGCGGATTTCTCGACCGGTATAATGCAGGAACACGTCATTCAGGCTCCCCTTGCGCACCTCGACAAAGTCGACCGGCCCGATGTGCGCGAGCAGGTCCTGCAGGTTCTTGCCGGCCTCGTTGACGGTGACGCAAAGGTAACCATCTCTGATGTATGCGTCTTTCACATACGTGAGGGACTTGATTTCCTGCAACTGCGGCCGCTCTTGCCGTATCTTGATCACGTCGCCGGTGATCTGCTTGATCAGCGTCTGCGGCGAATCGAGCGCCGCGATCTTGCCGTAATCGATGATCGCGACGCGGTCGCACAGCTCCTCGGCTTCCTCCAAATAGTGCGTAGTCAGTATGATGGTGATGCATTCCTGCTGGGAGAGTCCGCGGATATATTCCCAGATGTGGCCGCGTGTTTGCGGATCGAGCCCGAGCGTGGGCTCATCGAGGAACAGAATCTTCGGGTGATGCATGATGCCGCGCGCAAGCTCGAGTCGCCTTCTCATGCCGCCGGAATATGTCTTCACGAGGTCGTCGGCGCGTTTCTCCAGGTTCACGAGGGCGAGCGCCTCGTCGATGCGCCGCTTCCTCAGTTTGCGCGGGACTGCAAACAGAAGGTTATGCATGCGCAGGTTCTCGCGGCCGGTCAGCAGGTCGTCCACGCTCGGCGCCTGGAAAACGATGCCGATCGATTTTCTCACCTTCAGCGGGTCCTTCACGATGTCGAAGCCGTCGACCCATGCCCTTCCCGACGTCGGCGGCAGGATCGTGCACAACATCGAGAGCAAGGTCGTCTTTCCCGCGCCGTTCGGCCCGAGCAGCCCGAAGATCTCTCCCTCCGGCACCTCGAGGCTCAGGCGGTCCACTGCGACCAGGCTGCCATAGATTTTCGTCAAATCCTGCACCTTGACGACCACGGATTCGCCGCCGCAGGAATTTGCGCCGCTCCTGTCCATATCCTAATTGTGATATATTCGCGGGTTTTTTTCAATGGCGGGGAGAATTTGATTTCTTCATCGCCGCACGGATGTGGTCAAGCGCTTGCAAGCCGGCTTCAGTTGGATTACAATCTTCTTCTGAAACAAATTCTTGTAAACATTTCGGGCGAGTTGGAGATCAGTCAGCGTGCCTACGGCCTCAGTTAATGGGATCGAGATATGCTATCTTCTCGCCGACTTTCTTGATCCCTGGCTCGGCGGAAAACAACATCTCATCCTGCTGCACGGGTGGATGGGCTGCAAGGAAAGCTGGGTGAGGCAGATTCCCTATTTTGCGCGGGACGTCGCAGTCGTGGCGCCAGACCTTCGCGGATTCGGACAATCGTCGAAGCCGCGCAGGGGGTACCGGTTTGACGAGTACATCCGTGACATCGAGGGATTGTACGACATCATCGGAATCCGCAAGGCCCACATACTGGGGCAGTCATTTGGAGGAATCATTGCGCAACTGTTTGCGCTGGCGCACCCGGAGCGGGTGAATTCGCTTATCCTGTGGGCGACGCGCAGCGAGCCGGTCGGCCGGATGGACATCGATCTTGTCACTGATTTCATTCGGCGCGAGGGGATGCCTGCGTTCGCCGAGATGTTTTCGGGCCAACTTGCCGACGAAGCACAGCCGGAGATAACTGAGTGGAACAAGCAGCTTGTGGCGAAAGGCAAGCCGCATGTCGCGATCGAGACGTTGCGCGAGGTTTCAGCGGTCAATATCACGCATCGGCTGCACGAGATCAAGGCGCCGACTCTCATTCTGCATTCCCGAGACGACAAGGTGATCCCGTTTTCGTACGCCGAGAAAATGCGCGACACGATTCCCGGCTCATACTTGTACGAATACAAGGGCAGCCACGGCGCCTATTTGAAGAGTCCGGATGAATGCAACAGGGTAATTCTGGAATTTCTGAGAAAGTTCACTTGCAGGGATGAAAACGCTTGCGGGAAACCTTCCCCCGGCTATCCTGAGAAAAAGATTTGACGCACCGGCGCCGTTTCTGTATAATAATCGGCATGGACTCAACTTATTTCGTATATTCCTCGCTCCGAAAGTCATGGATGCGGTGCATCCATGAAGGTCTCGCGCTATCCCTCCTTCTTAGCCTCCTGTTACTTCGCGGGTAAGCCCGCGAACTGAGATAAAAAAATAGTACTCCGACCACTAAAAATTCTGAATCAGTAGAAGAGCGTTCTCTTTTAAAAATCGAGGTTATTTTATGGGTGAGCAAATATATATCTTCGATACAACACTCCGGGACGGCGAGCAGTCGCCCGGCGCGGCGATGACGATCGATGAAAAAATCCGCATGGCGCTCCAGCTCGAAAAGCTCGGCGTGGACGTGCTGGAAGCCGGATTCCCGATTGCGTCGCGAGGCGAGCTCGAGTCTGTCCGCAAGATAGCGGGTACGATCAAACGGGCGGCGGTTGCCGGTCTTGCGCGCACCAACAAAGCCGACATTGATGCCGCATGGGAGGCCATCAAGGAGGCCGCTCGCCCGCGCATCCACGTTTTTATCGCCACCTCCGACATCCACCTGAAACATAAGCTGCGAAAGACGCGGGAACAGGTGCTCGAGGACGCCGTCGGCGCGGTCACTTACGCCCGCCGGTTTACCGGCGACGTGGAGTTCTCATGCGAGGACGCCACCCGCAGTGATGCCGACTATCTGTGCCAGATCCTCCGTGCGGTGATCGATGCCGGCGCCACCGTGGTCAATGTGCCCGATACTGTCGGGTATGCGATTCCGGCCGAGATCGGCGCTCTGTTTCGCAAGATACGGGAAGGAGTGCCCAACATCGACCGCGCGATCCTGAGCACGCATTGCCACAACGATCTGGGGATGGCGGTTGCAAACAGCCTGGCCGCGGTCCGTTTCGGCGCGCGCCAGGTCGAGTGCACCATTAACGGCATCGGCGAACGCGCCGGAAACGCCGCGCTCGAGGAAATCGTGATGGCGCTCCGAACGCGCGAGGACCAGTTGCCGTTCTACACCGGCATCAACAGCCAGGAGATCTACCGCACGTCGAAGCTGCTCAGCACGCTGACCGGGCTGGTGATCCCGCGCAACAAGCCGATTGTCGGCAAGAACGCTTTCGCGCACGAGTCGGGCGTGCATCAGGACGGCGTCATCAAGCAGGCGCTCACGTACGAGATAATGACGCCCGAATCCGTCGGTGTCCCGCAAAGCTCAATCGTGCTGGGCAAGCACTCGGGCAAGCATGGCCTTTCGGCGCGCTGCGAGGCGATCGGATTCAAGCTGAACGACGAACAGCTCAAAGAGGTTTATAATAAATTCATCGATCTTGCGGATAAGAAGAAGGAAGTCGGCGACGAGGATTTGATGGCCATTGTCGAGGATGTTCTCGACCTCGTCGAAGAGGTGTACGTGCTCGAATACCTGCAGACCACCAGCGGAAGCAATACCAAAGCGACTGCGACCGTGCAATTGAGGAAGAACGGCGATTCGGTCCTGGATTCCGCCGTCGGCGACGGCCCCGTTGATGCGGCATACAAAACCATCGAGCGCATCACCGGCGTGGCGGGGCGCCTGCTCGAGTATTCGATCAATGCGGTCACTATCGGCAAGGACGCCATGGGCGAAGCCTTCGTGAAAGTGCGATTCCAGGAGGATTCGGTAACCGGACACGGCCTGAGCACCGACATCATCGAGGCCAGCGCCAAAGCGTTCCTGAACGCGCTCAACAAATGGCTCTCGCTCCAGAATCGGAACAATCACAAGAAGTGATGGGCAAGCCCGTCGACAGGCGCCTGCCGCCATGTCAGGAGGAATTCATGTCATATGAAACGCTTGTTGTGCAGCCTGAAGGACAAATCGCGGTTGTAACGTTTAACCGGCCTCCCATGAACCCGATAAATCAGCGCCTGACGGAGGAACTCGATCGTCTTCTAACCGAGATCGAGAATGACAATGGGATTCGAGCGCTGATTCTGACGGGTGCGGGCGAAAAAGCGTTTTCCGCCGGCGCCGACGTGGCCGAATTCGGCGAGGCCTTCGCCGAGGGACGTGTGAAGGAAGCCGCGATGTTGCGCCACCGCGTGTTCACGCGGATCGAGCGGTTCCCCAAACCGGTGATTGCCGCTATTAATGGATATGCTTTCGGGGGCGGCTGTGAATTAGCGATGGCCTGCCACCTGCGTCTGATCGCCGAAGGCGCCTCGATCGGACAACCGGAGATAAACCTTGGCATCATTCCCGGCTATGGTGGAACCCAGCGGCTGCCGCGGCTCATAGGCCGAGCGCGGGCCTTCGAGCTCCTGCTCCTCGGCGACCGGGTTCCCGCCCGGCGCGCCGCCGAAATCGGTTTGGTGAACACCGTCTGCGCCGGCGCATCATTGCTTGAAGAGGCTAAAGCTCTTGCGCGCCGACTCGCGCAGCAGGCGCCGGTCGCGGTCAAAATGATCATCGATTCTGTCAATCGGGGATTAGAAACCGATATCGAGAAGGCTCTTGAGATTGAGGCCGACAATGTCGTTCTCGTTTCCGCCACCGAAGACGCGATGGAGGGCGTCATGGCTTTTCTGCAGAAACGCCCTCCGGAATTCAAAGGCCGGTAACCGCGCATCGCGATGCAAAGTTTTTCTACCGGAAACGTGATAAAAGGAACCATCCCGTTATTTCAGAAATGAATTCAAAGATGACGATCCTGTAATTATCCCGCATTTTTCCTGCAGTCATTTCCCCGCTCTCTTCATTTCAAAAATACTTAAGCCATTGAATCTAAAAAGCTTATGAAGGAACCACGCCAACACGCATCTCCGCGTGTCCGTCAGGCATGGATGATGCTCTTTTGAGATTAGCCTACATATGCTTCTTGTCGGGTAGAGGCACACAAGCATCAATTCAAAGCCGTTCTCTGCGAAACTGGGAAACGGAAATGACTGATCCCATAAGCGGAAGATATCGATGCGGACTCGTCGCAATTCTGTTCGCGCTCGCAGCAGTATTGCTGTGGCCGACAGAGGCGTCGACTGCGAAATCCCGCGACCTGGTTGTGGTGCTCGACGTCAGTTCGAGCATGTTCGATCTGTTTGATACCGCAAAGGCCGAAGCGAAGCAATTTATCTCCTCGGCGCAGGTCGGCGACCGGGTGACGGTAATCACGTTTGGAGAAAAATCGAACCTTCTCATCCGTTCGCGCGTCAAGTCGTCGCACACCATCGGGCGCATTCTTTCCGAAGTTGATATGCTCTCGCCGGTTGATTTGAACACCAATCTGCCGATGGCGATGGAGCGGGGTCTCCGCGAAATGGAGCAGTTTTATGAGGAGGATCCCGATGCAGAGCGGACGCTGATGTGGCTCAGTGATGACAAGGACAACCCGCCGAAGGACATTCCGAATCTGATAACATTCTCGTCGCTCAAAGAGGAACATTCCAACCGGATGCCCGACCATAACTGGTTCGTGTTTCAAAAACCAATCGAGACGGAAACCCACCAGGAGATGGACTGGTTCATGGACTGGGCCAAGCGCAACCACATGCTGCTGAGAGTGGAAGCGGCGGGACGCGATCTCGGATCACTGACATTGCCGCAAAACGAAACCGAGTTCACCGTCACGTTTACTCCCGATTCCGCCGGTGTCTGGGGCACCTCATTCTCGGTAGTGGCCGAGGTGATCGACGAGGAGCGGGGGAACTATACGGCCTCGGTCCCCGTTAAGCCGCCTGTGGTTGTTTGCGACAGCAAGCCGTGGACGCAGGCGTTCCAGATATCGCTTCCGGACCGCACCGGCTCATACGTGTGCCGTGTCAGCTTTGTGCTTCCATCGGACAAATTACTCGAAATCCAGCCGCCGCAACTGGCGCTGGAGGCGCGAGTGCGGGCGGAGGTTTCGAAGATTGCGGCCCAGGCCGAGACGATCGAGAAAACATTTGACACTCAGTATCACGCGACGCTGCAAAACCGGGCTTCGCAGGAATCGTCATTCGCCCGGGAGATCCGCGGGCAGCTTGTGGGCGAATTTGTGAAGGCGGTGGAGCGGAAGACGGTCGTGTTCGGCCCCATCGTTTCCGGCGGTCAGTACCTCGAGAGTACGCCACTGGTTGTCACCGGGGATGTCCCGACGGAATCGATCCAAATGAAAAGCAGTTTCACTTTACCCGAGGGAATCGAGCTGCAGCCGCAGTTCCGAAAAGAGGAAGGAAAGGTGATCGCCGACCTGTGCCTGCTGGTGAACGAGGCGATGCTGCCCGAGGACGGCTGGGAGGTGAAGGGATTCATCTCGTTCCTGGTCGACAACAGCAAGGCCAAAGTCACCCCGGCCGCCATCCCGATCAGATTCTATACGCGGCCGGACATTTCGGCCTGGGGCCGGCGCGAACTGGCAATGAACCCGGCGTATGCTCGGGTAAGCGGTGCGGCAACCGCATTGGTGCAATTGTCGTTGAAGTTGGCGAAGGTGCTGGTTCCGCTGGCGATCCTGTGGTTTTTCGTTTACCTGGTGAAACGCTACTTCTTTGTTACGACCGATCTCGTCGGAATGCTTGAGATTGCCAAGAACCCAACCAAGCACAGGATACGCTACTTCAATCTGCAGCGCCTGGGAAAACTGAAGAAGCGCAACTCGCTGACAATCGGCCGCAGCAGAAAAGCGGATATTGTGCTGCCGCACCCGTCGGTTGCGGATATTCAGGCCAAGATCATGACGACCAAGATCGACGCGAGCATTATCATATTCATTCAACCGCTCGAGGGCAACCAGATCAAAGTCAACGATATCACCTACAGTCGCCAAAAGGAGATCAGCGACTGCGACAAGCTGACCATCGGCGAATTTGTCTTTGTCTACAAGCGGCCCGAAGTCTATCGCGAGACGGTGGTGCATTACGCCGACGGGGCCAATTTGCGCGGGACACTGATCTCGTGGGATATCGATTCCCCCAACTTCGATTTCCTCCCGATAAATGCGCCATCGCTCAACTCGAAAATGAGCATCAACTTCAACGAATTGAAAATGGTCACCTTCATCCGCAAAGCCGAGCGGTTTTCGCTGGATCGCCTGCTTGGGTCGGGCCGGCCCATCGGATATCCGGTCGAAGTTTTCTTCAAGGACGGCGAGCTGCTCGAGGGCTACATGATGGGAGAGACCGGCGAATGGAGCAAGCGGTTCTATGTCATTCCCAAGGACGCAGAGGAGATCGCCCTTGTCCTCGTTGAACGCGCGGCCGTCGAAAGCGTATTCAAGCGCGATCCGTTCAAGCAATCCTTCTTCAGCCTGCGCCGCGTTCTGCGCGCCCTCGTTCCCAACACCAGCCATTGAGCGTGCCATATCCCCTCATCGTTAACCATTGAAGATCAGTCTCTTGATTTGCATCCAAACACTTGACCAATGCCGAGCATCCGTTGTGAAAATTGTCCAACAGTTGATTCGCCCGATTCCCTGCGGTGGGGATAGCCCAAGCGAAGGGACCGGCTCCGCAGACACCTTCACAGTCTTCGTCGCGACCGACACCTTCACTGCGTGTTGAAATCCCAAATTCGCTTCTGATAGAATTACCCCTGCCGAAAATACGAGGATTGAATCAGCTTTGAAAAAGAGGAGGCGCCGTCCATGGACCTGGGAATCAAGCTGAAGCTGAACGCAGAGGAATTCCCTGATAAACCAGCCATCATCTTCAACGATAAACAGACGACATACAAGGAGATCAATGAGCGAGCGGCCCGCTTCGGGAACGCACTGATGTCGCTTGGTCTCAAGCGCAGGGAGCGGGTGGCGGTTATCATGCGAAACCGGACAGAATTTCTGGAGATCATCCACGGATTGATCAAGGCGGGCATAACGCTCGTGCCGGTCAACTGGCGGCTCGCGCCGGAGGAAATGCGGTATGTCATCGATAATTCCGACGCCTCGGCCGTGGTCGTCTCGTCGGAATTTCTCGAGAAGCTGACGCCCATTATGAAGCAACTGCCGAAGGTAGCGGCGACCAACTACATCCATTTGGGGGAAGATTGTCCGGCCGGAATGCACCCTTATGAACAGCTTCTCCGGAAAGCATCCGCCGCCGAGCCGGGTGTCGAGAATCAGCCGGGGGATCCCCTCTTTATTGGGTATACTTCAGGAACGACGGGCTTTCCCAAAGGCGCAATCACCCCGCACGGTGATTGGGATATCAAGATGCTGTCGCTGTTCGGTCTGCTGCGGCTGGACGAAAACGCGGTCCAGTTGCTGACGATGCCCCTGTTCCACATGAACGCAATCAATACGTCGACCGTCAGCCATTATGGCGGGCAGACCGTCGTCGTCATGGAGCGGTTCCGGCCGGAGGAAGCGCTGCGCCTCATCGAGAAATACAAGGCCAACTTCTCCTCGATGGTGCCGACCATGTATAACCGCCTCAAGAACATGCCGCCGGACGTCTTTGAAAAATACGATACATCTGCAATGAAGAGCCTGATTCAATCATCCGCTCCGCTTCCATTTTCGACGAAGAAATGGATTGTGGAGAATTTTCCTTCGGCGGGCCTCCACGAGCTGTATGGAGGCACCGAGGCCGGATTGGTCACGTATCTTCCGCCCGAGGAGCAGCTTGCGCGGCCCGGCTCCGTTGGGCGGGCGCTTCCGACGATCGAGATCAAATTGGTCGACGATGACGGCAACGAGGTCCCGGTGGGGCAGGTGGGCCAGTTCATCTCGAGGCCGAGAGAGGGCGCAACCCTTGGGAAAGTGACCGAATATTACAAGGATGAGAAGTCGACGAAGAAATCGTTCAAGGGCGGCTGGTTCTACAGTGGCGACATGGCGCGCATGGATGAAGACGGATTCTATTATCTTGTCGACCGCAAGTTCGACATGATCATCAGCGGCGGCGAGAACATTTATCCGGCAGAGATCGAGGGCATCCTCTACCGGCACCCGAAAGTGCTCGAGGCTGCAGTCATCGGCGTTCCCGATGACGAGTGGGGCGAGTCGGTGAAAGCGGTCATAGTGCTTAAGGAACGCGAGAAAGCCTCCGCGGAAGAGATCATTAGCTACTGCCGGGAGCATCTGGCAGGTTACAAGGTGCCGCGGTCGGTTGATTTCGTGGACGATCTTCCGAAAACTGATACGGGCAAGATACTCAAGAAAATCATAAAGGAACCCTACTGGAAAGGCAGGGAGACAAAGATATAATTTGTTTTGTTTCGCACAGCCGGAGGCGGGGCGCATCCGCGGAAGATCGGGATGCGCCCTCATCCCCTCAGCTGGAGCAAGGGAGACTGCTCGGTCGAACCCTGCTACTCAATTTTGCGACCGCATTTTGCCATTGAGAGACCGTAGTATGGATTTCCCGGAATGTCACCCTCCTGCAGCCATATCTTCTTAGCCATGTCGCAAGCGAAAACATGAACGTCGTCCGATGCGGCGCCGCTCATTTTCCGGTAGTCGTATAACTGTGAGCTTAGCTTGCCGAAATCGGTGCGGGCGGACTCGATATCTTTCTTTCCCGCAAGCTCTCGCGCGGTGGCGGCCATATCGGCTTCAAGAGAACCTTCAGCGTCATCTTTGGCTGTGTCCGCCGAATCTCCGGCGCTCAAATCCTCTATCTCCTTCGCGAATGCATTCGCGTGAGCAGGCACTTCCTTCAGCGTGTCTTGTGCGAGAGAAGCCCGGATATCGAAGTAGCTCTGTAACGCAGCGTCCGTTGCGGAATCGCCGGATGATTCCGCCTCGTTCTTAACTGTGTGGTCGCCATGTTCACGGTTTGCAGCTGCGGCTTGATGTGAGCCGTGACCGCTCGAATGGCCGCCACAACAGTCTGCTCCCCATGCCGTAATCGGCAGCGCTACGCCAAAGCACACGATAAGTCCCTTTGTCAAAGCCATGAGTTTCCGCATCGGTTTCCCCCTTTTTTCATACTCATTGCCGCGGTGACACAGAATTTTATGCACAGGCGCTTCTCATTTTTCGCCCGTGGCGATATAGGCGAAGCCGCCATAAAGCTCAGTACGGGAAGTTGCCCGGGTAATACGTGTGGCCGTCATAGAAGAGCGGCCCCCCTGGGTAGCAGTCATCCCGATACACGGTTTCAACGAATGGGCCTTCGTCGGTATTGATTTGCGTGTCGCCATATCGGACCGAAGCTACCTTCAAGATCATGCCCGACTCGCGTTCTTCAAATTTGCCGGTTACCGTGATTTCGTCGCCCGAGAGCCGAGCCTTCTCGACCAGACTGTGCGCCTTCACGATCGTGGCGGGATTAAAGCCCTCTTCATAGACCGCAAGCCGGCTGCCGGAGGAACCGAGAACGAAATTCCAGGTCTTGTACTCGCGGCCTTCAGGCACGGAATTATCGACCACCGGCGCCGAGAGCGTGATCACCTTGTTGCTGAATTCACCCGGATTGGCTGTGACCGAGGATAGATCGGTTTCAATGGAAGCCGATTTCCATCCGATCAAAGCAACGGTCGCGAAAAGAGCCAGCCCGCACTTGCACGCGACGCGCGCACTGCAATTTTTCAGGAACTTTTTGAGGTTAATCATTTTCTTATTTCTCCTTTCATCTTAGACGCCGCAAAAACATCTTTATTGATCACGCCGCTTTGGCGGCTTCGACGAAGTGTCCTTTCCTCCATCCCCGTTTCCAGAGAAACTCTTTGAGCCAGCAGTAGACGACCGGCATGACAAACAGGGTGATCAGCTCGATGGTCATGCCGCCGACCAGCGGAAGCGCCATCGGGATCATGACGTCGGCCCCCTTGCCGCTCGAGGTCAAAACAGGCAGCAGCGCGAGAACGGTGGTCGCGGTTGTCATCAGGCACGGCCGCACTCGTTTCTTGCCCGCCTCGATGGTGAGGCGGCGGATATCTTCGATTGAGGCGACAGTCCTTGAGCCGAACTGCTGGTTCAGATAGGTGGTTATCACGACCGCATCGTCCGTCGCGACCCCGAACAGGGCGATGAATCCAACCCAGACCGCCACGCTCAGGTTATACTGACGCAGATGAAAAATATCGCGCACGTTCTCGCCGAATACCGAGAAGTTCAGGAACCACGGCTGTCCCGCCAGCCACAGCATGATGAATCCGCCGGCCCAGACTACTGCGATTTGAATAAAGATAAGGCTGGTGATCGAGGTGGACCGGAATTGGAAGTACAGGATCAGGAAAATGAGAAACAGGCTTGCCGGCAGAAGGATCATGAAGCGATTCTGGAAGTTGATCTGATTTTCATAGTTGCCCGCAAAGGTATAATTCGTGCCGGGCGGAAGCAGGAGTTCGCCGCTTTCGATTTTCGCCTGCAGATAGCGCTGGGCCTCCTCGACGACGTCCACCTCGGCGTGCCCCGGCCGCTTGTCGAACAGCACATAAGAAACCAGGAACGTGTCCTCGCTCTTTATCTCCTGAGGTCCGGGCACGTAACTGATATCTGCGAGTTGCGCCAGCGGTATCTGCACGTTTTCACTTGACGAAACCAGAATATTTTCGAGCGCCTCATACGAATCTCGAAGCTCGCGCTGGTAACGCACGCGTACCGGATAGCGCTCGCGTCCTTCGACCGTGGTCGTGGCTCGAATTCCGCCGACGGCGATCTCTATCACGTCCTGCGCGTCGCGTATGTTCACCTTGTAGCGCGCGAGCTTTTCGCGGTCGAGGTCGATCTCGAGATACGGCTTTCCGACAACGCGATCGGGTATGACCGCTTCAGGAGTCACGCTCGGGACTTCTTTGAGGAACCGCGCGATATCGTAGCCCACGCGCTCGACCTCTTCGAGCGTTTGCCCGCGGACCTTGACGCCCATTGGCGCGCGCATGCCTGATTGCAGCATCACGATGCGCGCCGCTATCGGTTGCAGTTTCGGCGCTGAGGTGCTGCCCGGCACATCGGCCGCTCGGACAATTTCATTCCAGATGTCGTCCGTCGATTCGATATGGTCCCGCCACAGGCGCGGCCGTTTGCCGGTTTCGGGATCGGGCGGACCATATTCCGGTTTGTAGGTGATGACGGTCTCGATCATGGAGACGGGGGCCGGATCGATTGCGGTTTCAGCGCGCCCGATCTTCCCCACGACCATATCGACCTCGGGAATCGCGCGAATCGCGCGGTCCTGTTTCTGCAGGATATCGAGCGCTTCTCCGATGGAAGCGTGCGGCATCGTCGTCGGCATGAAGAGGAATGAACCTTCATCAAGCGCGGGCATGAACTCGCGCCCCAGCCCGGGGAACGTATGTACGGCGCCCGACCAGAGGGCGGTCGCCTTGATCTTCTCCTGCGGAAGGCCGATCTTCTCCAGACCTGCAGGAATCCAGTTGAACGTTTTCCCGAAGCCCTGCCAGACGACTATTCCGAAAATGACCAGCGCGGCCGGCAACGAGAGGAACGCCAGCTTGTTCCGGAGAAATGTTCCCAGCAGGTTCGGGTAGAAGTTGATGACGATCACCCGTAGTGAAGTCCAAGCTATGTTGATGCCGAACACGAAGATCAGATTGCGCGTCAATCCCGTTCCCAGACCCAGCGGCATCCAGTGCGTTGTCAGCAGCGCGAGCACAAACAGTGCGGCCAGAATGGACATGATCTGCGGCATCCGCTTCAAAATCCGCGCCGGCAGGCGCTTCTCGAACATGAGATACAGGCCCGCCAGGATCAGCGGAAGGCCGGCCCAGAACGAGAGCCAGAATAGGGCGACGATCCCGATCAGGACCAACGCGCCATATGCGATCATCTTTACGTTGACGTGCACCCGCCTTTTCGTGAACAGGATATGAGCGAACGCCGGAAGCACCGTGAGCGCCACGAAGACGGAGCCGAACAGCGCAAAGGTTTTCGTGTAGGCCAGCGGCTTGAACAGTCTTCCTTCCGGCCCGGTCAAGGCGAATATCGGCAGGAACGAGATCAAGGTGGTCGCGATTGCGGTCACGACCGCGCTGCCGACCTCGCTCGCCGCCAGATAGATGACTTCGAGCGGGTCCTCGTCCGGACTCGCTTCATCAAAATGTCTGACGATGTTCTCGCAGAGGATGATTCCCATGTCGACCATCGTGCCGATCGCGATCGCGATGCCGCCCAGGCTCATCAGGTTCGAGTCCACCTTGAAGATGCTCATCAGGATGAAGGCGGTCAGCACCGCGATCGGCAGATTCGCCGAGATCAGGATGTTCGATCGGAAATGCGCGAGAAGAATGAAGACGACAAAGCACGTTATGAGCACTTCCTCGATTAGCGCGTCGTTCAGGGTCTCGAGGGTCTGATGAATGAGATCGGTGCGATCATAAAACGGGACGATCTGCACCTGCGAAACGCTGCCGTCCGCGAGCGTCTTTTTGGGAAGGCCCACATGGATTTCGCTTATTTTTTCTTTGAGGCGCCCAATGACCTCGAGCGGATTCTCGCCATAGCGAACGATGACCACGCCGCCGACAACTTCGGCGCCCTCTTTATCGAGCACGCCGCGGCGCAGCGCCGGCCCGAGAACGGCGGTCCCGACGTTCTTCACGTAGATGGGGACGCCGTCATTGGTTTTTAGCAAGATGTTTTCGATATCGGTCAGGTTCTTGATGAACCCTTTTCCGCGAATGAGATATTCGACTCCGTTGAACTCGATGGTTTCGGCCCCGACGTCGATGTTTGCCTTTCTGACGGCGGAGAAAACGTCCTGGAGCATGACACCGTGAGCGCGCATCGAGTCGGGGTTCACGTCGATCTGATATTCCTTGACGTAGCCGCCGATGGAGGCGACCTCGCTGACGCCTTCTGTCGACTGCAGCGCGTAGCGGATGTACCAGTCCTGGATCGAGCGAAGCTCCTGCAGGTCGAACCCCTTGGCCTCGACGGTATACCAGAAGATTTGGCCCAGAGCGGTGGCGTCGGGGCCGAGCGACGGAATCACTCCCTCCGGCAAGTCTTGCTGGGCCACGTTCAGCCGCTCGAGCAGGCGCGAGCGCGACCAGTAGAAATCAATGCCGTCCTTAAAGATCACGTAGACCGTCGAGAATCCGAACATCGAATAGCTGCGAATCGATTTGACGCCCGGGATGCCCTGCAGAGAAATGGTGAGGGGATACGTTACCTGGTCCTCGACGTCCTGCGGCGACCGGCCGGGCCATTCGGTGAAGACGATCTGCTGGTTTTCACCGATGTCCGGGATCGCGTCCACCGGAATCGGATCGCTCGGGAAGAAATCCGAGTCGCGGTCGAACGGCATGACGTAGATGCCCCAGCCCAGAAGAAACGCGAGGAGGAGGAAAACGATCAGCTTGTTCTCCAGACAGAACCTGATCGTCTGGTTTATCCAGCCTTTCACTTCGGGATTGCCGGAGCGATTCTCTTGGATGTTCATCTTGCGGTCAACTCTCTCGCAAATTCTGAAGCGATGCGTTATTCATCAATTAATCTCGCACTTGATCTCGCCGCAGCGAAGCATGGTTTCGCCCCAGTACGGATTGTTGATCTGGCGCCCTTTCTGATACCACGTGCCGCCCTTGCCGCCGAAGGCCATGAAGCAAAACGTTTCGAAGAGTGGCGAGTCAAGATCCTGTTTGAATGCGCCCAGGTAATCGCCCATCGGACTCGAAATCGAGGCAAAGGCGGCTCTTTGCTGCGTAATATCTTTTGGGGTCTCGGCGGGGATCGCCGATTGCAATTCCTGCGCAATCGGCGCGAAGCGGTCATGCGCTTCTCCGCTCTGGGAATGAGGGTCTACGTTTGCGAACGCCTTCCTCATTGCGTCAAAAGCAGATGCCGCCGCTTTTGTATTGTCAGCGGCCAGCGCCGAACCCAGCTCGAGATAAGCCGCCAGCACCGGCTTCATTTCCGGTATCGGGGGCAGCCGTTTGGCATCGGGAGACGGGTTCGGGGTTGCGGGTTTGGCGGAATGCTCTTTGTGGGTATCGGCCTGCGCAACGACGGCGCCATGCTGGTGTCCCGCCGGTCCGCCGCCGCCCTCGGGCTTCATCATGCTCGGCTTGGCCTGTATCTGCAAGGCGGAATCGATTTTGAAGTTGCCGCGGGTCACCACGCGCTCGCCCTCGTTCAGACCAGCCAGAACGAGGTAATAATCCCCCGCTCGCGGTCCCAATTCGACTTGACGCCCCACATACACGGGCTCGTTATTCACAAATTCCTCGACGTAGACCACCGCTCTTTTTCCTGTGAGCAGCGGAGCGGTTGCGGGAACGGTGAGTGCGCGGTTTTGCCTGGCGCTGGTCTTCACTATTTTTCCGGAATTGTCGACCGGGGCCTCGAGCCGGGCGCGGGCATACATGCCGGGCTTCAGGCGCTCATCGGGATTCGCGACGTTCACCCGAACCTTCACGCTGCGCGTATTCTCATTAAGGACGGGCTGAATGAAGGTGATCTTCCCCTTGAACGTCTCGCCGGGGAACACGTCGGTCTCGAATTCCACGATCTGGCCGATCCGCAGCGAACTGAGGTCGATTTCGTACGCATCGAGGTTCGCCCACACCTCCGACAGGTCCACAATGGTGAAAAGGCGCTCGCCCGGCTGAACGTACTTGCCCTCGAACGCTTCGCGCGCGATCACTGTGCCGCTCGAGGGCGCGTAGATCGTCATGTGGTCGTCGGGGCCGCCGTTGGCGCCGATCCTCTCGATCTGTGCCGGAAGGATTCCCCAGAGCTCCATTTTTTTCTTGATCGCATCTTTCACGGCGAGCGCCGATTCGATCTCGTGCTCGTCGCCCGCTTCTGTCGCCTCTCTCCAGCGCCGGTCGGCGATCATGTATTCCTCCTGGGCCGTACGCAATTCAGGCGAATACAGGTAGATCAGCGGATCGCCTTTGTTGACGCGGACACCGAGGTAATTGACGTGCAGCTTGTCGATGCGACCGCCGATCCAGGCGGATACATGCGCGAGCCTGGTCTCGTCGTAGTCGATCTTGCCCACCATCCGCACGGTCTTCGTCAGCGGCCGATGCTCGACCGGAGTAGTCTCGATTTCCGCCAATTCGCGCGCCGTCTCGGAAAGCGCGAGCACCGGACCGTCCATCCCGCTGCTGCGCGAGCTTTCATAGACCGGCACCAGATCCATGAAGCAGATGGGGCATTTTCCCGGCTCCGGCATCTGGATATGCGGATGCATCGAGCACGTCCAGTAGCGGATGTTCTCCTCCTCCGCGTGCGCCTCGGTGCCGACATGTGGCGCGGGTACCGGGCCGGAGCGCGCGCCGTAATAGCCGATCAGGAACATGATGGCGCCGAACAGGAGAATCCCGCCCCACAACAGCTCCTTGTGCTTCCTGAGCCAATCCAGCCGCTGATGCCGCGATTCATCGACTGGAGTATTAAGCTTTCTTTCTTCCGATTCGTTCATTTGTTCTTCCCCTTTTTAACCTGCCGCGCGGCAGTGGAATCATTCACGATATCCGGCCCCAGCATGTTCAGCACTCCCTCGGGCCACCGCCCCAAAATCACGAGCGACATTTCCGCCAGAACGATTTCGCGCCGGCCCTCGGCTGAAGCATGCGCCAGCCGATAATCGAGAAGCGTTTTCTCGGCATCGAGAAGATCGAGAAAATCGGTTATGCCGCTGGTATATCCCGCGCGCGCCGATTCGAGCGATGCCTTCGCTTTCGGGATCAGGCGGTCGCTGTACAGCCGCACGTTGCGGTCGGTCTCGCGCCAGGAGAACGCGGTTTCGGCGAATCTGACCGCGAGCTCGAGCTCTTCCGCGGACAACCTCGCGCGCGCCGCTCCCACGCCCGCCTGTCCCTGTGAGATTTCGGCCCGAATCTTGTCGCGCCATATCGGGAGCGTCAGCCCGAACGACGGCATGAACGGCACGGGCGAGGCTTCCACATTGGCGCCAAATCCGAACGAGTAGTCGGGAACGGTCGTCTTTCTTGAAAGCTGGTAGAGCGCGATCGCCTGCAGCACCTGCGCCCGCATCTCTTTCAGCCGCGGGTTCCGCTCAAAGGCGGTTTCGAGAAGCGATTCTTCCGTCAAACCGGAAACGGATGGTTCGAGCGCGGCGACCGGCTCCGGAAACGATTGATCGGGTCCGATCCCCAGCGCCGATTTCAGACGCGTCACGATCGGCCCGCGCGAATCTATAAGGTTCGCCAACTCATTTTCGAGCTTGTCGCGCTCGATCTGCGCGCGAAGAACGTCCTGCTGCGTAACGTTGCCGACCGCCAGACGCTCGCGCGCGATCCTCTCGATGTCCTCGACGATTTTCAGCATCTCGCGAGTCCAGTAGATTTGCCGGTCAACGACCCACAGTTGGTAATACGCGCGCTTGACCGAGAGCGCCGTCGCAAGCAGCTCATTCTCGAAAGCCGCCCGCTGCCCGAGCGCTTCTCCGTAGGCGGCCTCGGCTTTCAGGCCGAGCTTGGACGGTATCTGCCAATTGCTCATCGGATCGGTCATCAGCATTGGAGTAAGCGCTTCAACGACCCCGCTCACAAATTCCAGATCGAACTGGAGCATCGGGTTCGGCAGCGAGCGCGCCATAGTGATTTCCTCGACTGCCGCCTTCCATTCATAGAAACTTGATTCAACGCGCGGACTGTTCAGGAGGGCATATTGCAGCAACTCTGCCAAAGCCGAGTTCTCCGTCAGGACGGGCAGGTCCGGCTTTGCGGCCGCGGGACGGTAGACAGTCTCGGTCGCGCCCAAATCCTGCCGGGCCGCGCGCTCGTTACGGGTCGGTATCCCCGCGCAACTGGCGAGTATCACCGCCAAAATCACTCCTGCGCTCAGGAGGGTAAATTTCTTTCTCTTGCTTATATTCATGTTTCGTGTTCTTAGTCCGTCGTCTTGATCCTGCGCCCGTTCACCGAGCCGAAGCGTTCTGTATTACGTTTCTTCCTGTTTTTGTATGAGCAAGGCAGGGGCCAAAGAACATCGGCAGTTGTAAGCTCTTGTAGATATGGAAGTTACAAGAATAGACCGATTGACGTTTCAGCAGGATTCAGGGGAATTAGCCACAGAAGGTGTTTGAAAACAGACAAGGACAAAAAATAGGGACAGAGAGACTGTCCGACGGTTATCATTTTAAGAGCAGCTTCTTTAAGTAAGAACTTCTTTTCATGGGTAGTCAAGTTGCGAACACT
>QZKU01000121.1 GCA_003598085.1 Candidatus Abyssobacteria bacterium SURF_5 | reverse complement strand
CATCTCCAAAACCACAAAGGAAACCCAACAGAGCCAATAAGAAGGAGCAGTCAGCAAAAATCCGCCCCCAAGGGCCGATTTAGATGCGTAAGCCCTACACTCGGCGCCGCATATCTTGATTTTCTGCAATTGTATGATAAAATAGGCTAAAAAAGCCTTCCTTTAATGAGGTGAAACAGAATGGCGATCAATAGAGGAACTCGTAAAGCCACATTCATTCATCTGGTTGAAACGTTTTCGATGATCGGCGTTTTGGCGGGCATCGGCTGGGGAATTTACCAGACGCTCGGCGGCACGCCCTTCGACATGATGATGAATTCCATCAGGACCGGTGTCTTCGGGTTTATCGGCGGAACGATTGTCGGAGTTGTCCTCGGGACAGCAGCCGTTCTGTACGTCACGATCTTCGGATAGAACGAACACGGCATGGAGAATCTCGAAAAGCATTTTGTTGAGCGCCGGGAATGGCCGCGGGCGGCGCTGGATGCGCTGGTTGAACAAGTTGTGATTCGACTGCCCGCCAATTCGGCCGAGCCCGGGCCGTCCGTCGAAATCGTAAACCTGAGCGAGGCAGGCGCGGGTATCTTGTTGCCCGCTCCCATTGAACGCGGAGTCCGCGTGACCCTCGAGTTGACAGGAAAAGAATTTGCCCGGCTTGGGTTTCAAGCGGAGATCAGGTGGATAGGCAATGTGCCCGTCTCGACGGGACAATATCCGGCCGGATTAAAATTCACCAATCTTGACGATCAGAGGCGTGTCCAACTGAAAGACTTTATCTATACCCTTCGAAAATTTTCGCCACACGGCAAGGTTTCGTGAGCGAGTTTCCCTCATCTTTTTCCCCCTGCCACGGGAGTCAAAAACACGAGTTCATCGTGCTCGCACAGAGGATGATCCAGAGCGATGCGGTGACCGTTCAAAAGCAAAATTGCGCCTCCGCGAATGTCTCCGGTTGCCGGATCAACTAAGAGCTTCCGAAATTTCTCGCCATTTCTCTGTGCCAACTCCTCCACGAGCGAATCCAACGTAATGGCGGAGCAGTCGTACAGCACTTCTCCGTATTTCACCGCGTCCGCGAATGCACCCAGATAACGCACCTTTACCTTCATGCTCTCCCCTTATCCTGTCTCCTAGACGAGCGCGCCTTCTTTCGCCAGCACATCGGCGACGTCGCCCAGTTCGAGAGTCTCGAGCTTCTTGCGGGTCGGCAACGAGGAATACTTGTCCCAGCCGTGGCGCTCGTAGTACTCGTCAAGCAGGTTATCGAGGTAATCTCTCGCCTTCATGCCGTAACCGTACTCAAAGGTTACCGGCTCATCCATCCAGCGCGCGCACAGAGCATCGTCGCTCCTTCGCAATCCCAAGCGCGAATTAAAAGCCTTCTCAAGATTGCAGGCGCGCTCGCCCGCGAGCAGCAGTTCCTCCGGCGCCAGTGGAAGACCCGTGAGCGCAGCATACGCATCTGTGAACAGTTTCGGCGGCATGCATAACGGATCGGTGGCCGGGCGAAAGATGCAAATGCCCAGGCAATTGATGGAGGCGGCATGATTCTCCGAAAGCGCGGCTGCGGCTCCCTTGAGATCGGGCGTGTATCCGATACCCGCATCAGGTTTCCCCAGCCACGCCATTGAGATGTCCTGCCGGAATCCCTTATCGATGATATTCAACCCCTTCAGATGATCGCATCCTCTCGAGGCGACGGCAAAATTGACCGCCCAAATCGGGAACGACCGGATTTCCTCATGGAATGCGCCGCCGCCCTTGCCGCAGACAACGTACGGCATCGTGGGCAGGTCGGTGATCTTTTCAAGGGCCTCGGCAGTCTTTCGTATGTTGTGCGAGCAAATGATCCCCAACTCGTTTTCCTGGAGCGCGACGGCGCGAATAATCTTCTCGACCGCATCGAAATTGCCCCACTCGAGCGAAACAGGCTCACCAAACCATTGGCGCGTGTGTTCCGCCGTGATGATTCCACGCTGCCACAGTTCCATGAGGAAAGGTATTATCCCCCCGATTTCGCCAAGGTCCATGCCGTACTCGTTGCACAATCGATGAAAGTGGGTAATCGCAGTCATATCCGCAATGTCGCATCCCATGCCGAAACTGGCGATGGTGAGATATTCGGGACTGCCCCCCACGGGGCTTTCCAGTCGTTTCGCAAGCTCGGTTTCGTCTCCCTTGATCTTGCAGGATGAATCGCAGCCGAACGTGCAGCCGGGCGAGCAAGCGAGGTCGCGCAGTTTCATGTTTGCAGAATACCAGTCGGGCGACATCATCCGGATCTTATCATCGGGCACATCCGAGAACTGGTTGTTCCGAAAAGCGTTGCCGCCGATCGCATCATAAAACTCGACCATGTTGAAGGTCCCGTTCTTCTTGAAGACGTACACAAGCGGATCGGCATCGATCGCATTGAAGATTCTCAGAGCGGCTTCATGCGCCGCAGCCGAGTCGTGAACCGGGATTCCGCGCCTCCCCACGGCCACAATCGCCTTCAAGTTTTTGGTTCCCGCAACACAGCCCGAACCGGTGCGGCCTGCCACCCGCTCCTCAGTGGAAACAATCGAGGCATAGCGGACGCCGTTCTCGCCGGCCGGCCCGATGCACGCTATGCCGGCATCCGCGGGAACTTCCCCGGAACGCAGCTTCCTCACGGTCTCGTGCGTCCCGAGGCCCCGCAGGTGTTCAGCATCCCGTATCTCGATGCGGGAATCCTCAATGTACAGATATACGAGGTTTTTTGCGCGACCCGTCAGCACCAGATGGTCAATGCCCGCCCACCGCATCTGAGAGGCAAAATTGCCGCCGCTTGCACTGTCGCCGAAGAAGCCCGTAACCGGAGACTTGAAGGTGAATTTCATTTTGCTGCCGAGTCCGAAGCCGGTCCCGCCAAGCGGTCCGAGGCCTGCGATGAGGACATTGTCGGGACTGAGCGGGTCGATGTGCGGATTCACCTCGAGGAAATGCTCCCACAGAAGGTAATCGTTTATGCCCATTCCGCCCACAAATTTCTTGATCAATCCTCGCGGAATCGGTTCGCGCTTGATGCGGCCGCTTGTAAGGTCCACTCGTAAAATGTCGCCGTAACCATCCATTTCCGGTGCTCCTGTTTTATCCTTGAGCAGGCGCAGGCGTTCCATTCTCAATGAGAATGAGGGCGGTCGCGCCTTCGGGATTTGCCATCAGCGGGCTGCTCATTTCAGGGCGCTTCGAGCAGAACTTCACGCACTCGGGATCACCGCCGCAAAGGTCGCATTTGAGAACCGTCCCATCGGGCGCAACCCGTATCGCGCCGTAGGGACAGGCGTCCACGCACTGCAGACAAAGCGAGCACTTCTCTGCATCGATAACGAGAGACCCGCTCCGGTCATCCCGGGAAAACGCCTCCGAAGGGCACGCATCAGCGCACGCAGGTTCATCGCACTGCCGGCAAATCACCGGACTATAGCAGTTCATCTCGACATCATACTCGATGCGAATCCGGGCTTCCGCGGGATTGAATCTCCCAGCGTGTTTCAGGGAACACATCAATTGACATTCCCGGCAGCCGGTGCACAAGTTCGGAACAAGTGAGAGCTTTTTCATAATCCTCCCGATGCGAATCCAGACCGAATGCTCAGCAACCGGCATTATATCCCACCGCGGCGGGCAGTGTAAAGCTTCCGCCGAACGATACGGGAGAGCCGCTGGTTGGTTGATTCATCAGGTGCCGTCTGGTAGACTGAAAGCGGCCCATTGCTTTCCGAAAAGAATGATAATGCAACGCGAGAAGTATTTAAGGAATGTTTGACGCAACAATAACTTCGCTGCGGGAATGGTTCGACCTGAGAAGCAACGAAAAGGAATTTCGTACCGCTCTCTTGCCATCGCGTATCGATCTTTCTCCGCCCGAAAAGCTTCAACAGACGGCGCCGTCGATCATCTTTAAGGAGAATACCTTCGTTGAGCTCGGCCATCCTTCAGCCGGCTCATGCTCGCTGTGCGCGGCCACACTCGAGCATTCACTGGTTGATGATGGACGCTTGACGATGCTCGGTCCTGATATCCCCGAAAGCCAAGGTAAAGTCTTGCCGTTTGCACAGGTGGTAATCGGCTCTTGCACAAAGGACGCCGGCGAGATATCTCTGGCGATGGACCGCATCATTCATACCTCATCCCAGATGGACGGCTATATGCTGCGCAGCGTTCCGAATCGGGTGTGGGCGCGCGTGAGCAGAGAGGCGGCGGGTTCCGGCTTCTCGCTCGAGAAGTTGGGCTCGCAACTCCGCAACTCGCTCAAGGATCAATGCCCCGGCATCACTGGAATCGAGGTATTCTTCGTGACAAGATGCAAAGAGGACGTTGCCGCCCTGGAGGGAATCATTCAGCCGGCGCGGGAAGAGCTGGAGCAGATCCAGACGTACCAGCGCCTGCCCGATGGAACCTACGAGTGCACTACGGGGCTCGACTGCACCGAATGTCCCGAAAAGCCGGTTTGCGATAATATCCGCGAAATCATCTCGATTCGCAAAGGCGATCGCATCATCACTTTTGCAAGAGACGGCAGTCGGCCCACACAGGAAACTGCGAAACCCGAGGAACCTGAAAAATGAATGTGCCACAGCGCAAGCGCCTGATTGCCGCCTGCGGCAAAGGCGGCAGCGGAAAAACGGCGCTGACTGCTTTGCTGACAAAATATTACCTTCAGAACCGGCAGGGAAAGCTCCTCGTCATCGATGCCGATCCTACCATGTGCCTCCCCGCCACCGTTGGAGTTCAGCCCAGCATGACCGTCAACGATGTCAGGGAAAAAATCATTCGAGAAGCGCGCGCCGCCGGTCCTAAAGAGAAGCAAAGCATTGCCCGTTCTCTCGATTACTTGCTCCTCGAAGCACTGATCGAGACAGACTCATTCAGCATGCTCGTGATGGGCCGCCCCGAGTCGTTGGGCTGCTATTGCCCGGTCAATGACCTGTTGCGCGAAGGCATTAAAGGCATGGCGGCCTACTTTGATATCATACTCATTGATGGCGAAGCGGGCGTCGAGCAAATCAGCAGACAGGTCATCCGCAGTGTGGACGTCCCGCTCATTGTTTCCGACGTCTCCGCCCGCGGCCTTCAGACTGCGACCCTCATAAGAGAGGTCATTGAATCACACAAGATCATTCAATATAAGAAGATCGGGCTCGTCCTCAACCGGGTCCGCAATCAATCGCATGCGCGGGCGCTGGCGCAGCAGACGGGTCTTGAACTGCTTGCCTGCATACCCGAGGACGAATCGGTTGCCGCCTTCGACATGCAAGGTCGGCCCCTGCTACAGCTCCCCGACGATTCGCCCGCCTACGTCGCCGTGCGAGATATGCTCGCAGGAAACAGCTTCTGACCGGGCTCTCCACCCGAAATTGACACAATTTCTTTGCTCTGATATAGTTATTGGAAGGAAAATTATGCCTATTTTTTAGGCAAAAATATGTTGGAAGAAAAAAAACAGAAGCTTCAGAGCATTTTGCAGGATATGGGAAGCATGCTGGTCGCCTTCTCCGGCGGCGTTGACAGCACATTTCTCCTACGATCGGCGCTGGATGCGGTCGGTCCTCAAAATGTGCTTGCCGTAACTGCGACGTCTTCAACTTATCCTAAGGCCGAATTCGAGGAAGCCTGCCGGCTGGCCAGACAGATGAGAGCGCGGCACCTGGTGATCGAGTCGGAGGAAACGGAAATCGCCGAATTTGTCCAGAATCCTCCCAATCGCTGTTATTATTGCAAGCGGGAACTGTTCGGCAAATTGGTCAAGGTAGCCAAAACCGAGAGATTGAACACCGTGGTCGATGGCTCGAACCTGGACGATCAGGCCGACTACCGGCCCGGCGGCCGCGCCGCCGTCGAGTTGGGCGTGCGAAGCCCTCTTCGCGAAGCCGGCCTGACCAAATCGGATATCAGACAGCTCTCAAAAGAATTGGATTTGCCGACCTGGAACAAGCCATCGTTTGCCTGTCTCTCCTCCCGCTTCCCGTATGGTCAAGAGATATCGGCGGATAAGCTCGAGCGGGTGGATGCGGCGGAGCGGTTCCTTCGCGGAAAAGGATTCAAACAAGTGCGTGTTCGCCATCACGATCATACAGCCCGTATTGAAGTGCCCCCTTCGGAGATGAGCCTTTTCTTTAACACGGCATTGATAGCTGAAATTGTAGGCGAACTGAAGCGAATCGGATACACCTACATCACGCTTGACCTCGAAGGCTATCGGACGGGCAGCATGAATGAGGTTCTTTCCGAAGACCAGAAATGACAGAGACCCGCGGCAATTCCTCCCTTGAGTCCTCTCGCTTGAGAACCCCTGAAATCGAGGCTCTCCTGGCGATATCGGAGAAGCTGGGCGCATCGCATGACCTCTCGGAAACCTTCCAGCAGATCATGGAAATCCTCGCCTCTCGCTTCGGAATGGAGCGGGGAACCCTGACACTGCTCGATCCGGAGACCAAGGAACTGATCATTCGTGTCGCCCACGGGTTGACCGAGGAGGAGATGAAGCGCGGCAAGTACAAGATCGGCGAGGGGATCACCGGAAAGGTGGTCGAGTTGAGGGGACCGGTCATCGTTCCCAGCATCGGGCGCGAACCGCTGTTTCTCGATCGCACCGGCGCGCGAAAGAACATCGACAGGGACATGATCGCTTTCCTGTGCGTTCCTCTGAAACTGCAAAACGAGGTGATGGGCGTGCTCAGCGTCGACAAGGTGCGCTCCAGCGACGATACGCTCGAGAGCGACATGCGCTTCCTCACCATCATCGCTTCCATGATCGCACAGGCCGTCCGCGTGCACGGCGCAATCAGCGAGGTCGTCAGCCTCAAGGAGCGTACCGACCGAATACTTGCAGGAATGCCCGAGGGCGTGCTCGTTCTCGATCCGAGAGGATTGGTGCAGGCGCTGAACCCCGCCGCAGAACAGATTTTCGGGTTGAAGCGCGAGAGTGTCGCGGGAAAACTGTATCTCGATGTATTCAATCGGTTCCAGAACGTCTTGAACATCATTGAAAGAATCTATGACGACCCCGGCGCCGCCCCCAGTTTCGAAACGCAGATATTCGGAGTCGCTCCGGACCCCGTACCCGTCCTTTTCACCTGGTCGATCGTTTGCGACGAAGCGAATGCCATACAGGCAATCGTGGTGAACGTGCAGGATCTGACCGATGTGAAGCGCCTCGAGCGGCAATCGCGGCGAAACCAGCGGCTGGCTTCGCTCGGCACAATGGCGGCGGGCGTCGCTCACGAGATCAGGAATCCGCTCGGATGCATCCGCGGCGCCTCACAATTGCTTCTTCGCGAGATACAGGATGACAGGCGTGTCCGCGATTTTCTGGATGTCATCATCAAGGAGGTCGATCGGCTGGATCGTACGGTCAAACAGCTCCTGGATTTTGCCCGCCCCTCGAAGACCGAAATGGTCCCGACAAATATCATTCCGGTAATGGAACGGGCGCTTGAACTCGTGAAGCCGGATATCGAACGCGGCGGCTTCCAGATCATCAAGAAGTTCCCGCCCTCCGTGCCGCTCATCCGGGCCGATGGCGGCCAACTGACGCAAGTCTTTTTGAACCTGTTCCTCAACGCCCTGCAGGCAATGCCCGGCGGAGGCACACTTTCAATCACGGTAACGGTGGATGCTCAATCACCGGGCTCGAATCGAAACGTGGTGGTTGTCGACATATCGGATACCGGCTGCGGGATGAGCGCGGCGGCGCTGGAACAATTGTTCACGCCTTTCTTTACAACTCGCGAAGAGGGAACCGGACTCGGTCTCGCGCTTTCGCATCGGATCATAGAGGAACACCGCGCAACGATCGATGTTATGAGCAGAGAGGGAATCGGGACGACGTTTTCGATATCGTTTAGATCGATCAGAGGGCATATTTGATGGAGAAGCTTGTGGAATGGCAAGGATCCTGATCGCGGACGACGACGAGAGTATGAGGTGGGTGCTGAACAAGACGTTTGCACCGCCCAAATACGATTCAGACGCGGTTGCGGTCGCCGGCGACGCACTGCAGAAGCTGAGAGAATCGACGTATGACGTGCTCTTGATGGATATTCGCATGCCGGGAATGAGTGGACTGGAAGCGCTTTCTCAGGCCAGGCTGATTCAGCCCGACCTCGCGGTTATCATCATCACGGCGTACGGAACAATGATGACGGCGATCGAAGCGATGAAATGGGGAGCGTACGACTACCTCACCAAACCGTTTGATGTCGAGCAGCTCGAGCTGACGGTTCAAAAAGCACTGAAGGCTCAGGCGCTTGCCCGCGAAAATTTGGAGTTGCGGGCTAACCTTCGCCGCAAATACGATATCAACAATCTCGTCGGCACATCCGAGAAAATGCAGGATGTGTATAAGAAGATTGGTCGAGTTGCAGATAAAGATGCAACGGTGCTGATTCAGGGCGAAAGCGGAACCGGCAAGGAGATGGTTGCGCGAGCAATTCATTACAACAGCCGCCGCTCATCGCGCCCATTTGTGCCGGTCAATTGCGTCGCTATTCCCGAGAACCTTCTGGAGAGCGAGATGTTCGGACACATCAAAGGCGCCTTCACCGGCGCCACCTCCAACCGCACCGGCAAATTCGTGCAGGCGCAAGGCGGCACTCTCTTTCTTGACGAGGTTTCCGACATCAGCCTCGATTTGCAGGGAAAACTGCTGCGCGTGTTGCAGGAACACGAGGTGGAGCCCGTCGGCGGCCATGGCACACTGAAAGTTGACGTGCGCGTGGTGGCGGCCACAAACCGGAACCTCGATATCGAACTCGCAGAAGGCCGCTTTCGAGAGGATCTGTACTACCGGTTGAATGTCGTGCCGATAAAGCTGCCTCCTCTGCGGGAGCGGAAAGAAGACATCCCCGAGCTTGCCGCTTATTTCATTCAGCGGTTTGCAGATGAGATGAATACCGAGCCGCGCGTTATAGACCCAGCCGCACTCGAACTGCTCGAAGCCTATTCATGGCCCGGGAACGTGCGCGAACTCGAAAACCTGATCAAGAGAATCATGGTAATGCAGATCGAACAGACGATAACCACCGAACATATCGCGCTCGCCCTGCCCGCCGGCGGACAGAAACCCGCCGCTGAGTCGGGCGCCTCGTGGAGCGATCTGGTGGAACGAGAATTGCTCTCCTTATCGTCTGAAATCGCCATTTACGATCAGTTGCTGGAGAGACTGGAAAAACCGTTGATCCAAAAAATTTTGGCCCGCTGCAGGGGGAATCAACTTCGAGCGGCTGAAATGCTTGGCATCAACCGCAACACTCTCCACAAAAAAATGAAAAAACTGGGGCTGAAGTAGATTGAAAAACAATACATTCGAAATTCCATTATCCGGTGGGGGGGACCGTGCAAAAAAATGAAAAAAGGACGCCTATCCCCTTGGCTGGCGTTGGCTTTCTTCGCCCTTGTCCTTTACCTGTTCGATATCAAACAGATAAAATTTTACCTCGTCCCGTCAGAGTCGATGAGCCCGACGCTGAAACAGTCCGATTATATCGCAGGATTCGCCGCCGATCCGGAAGACATACTGCGTTTTGACATCATCATTTTTACCAGCGGGAGAGAAGACGATTTCTACGTGAAACGAGTCATCGGAATGCCGGGAGAAACCATTTCCATGTTCAATGGGTACGTGTACATCAACGGGCGCCTGCTGGACGAGCCCTTCGTCAAATATCGATCTACGGATACCATCGTTTCGCAGAGGATTCCTGAAAACGCGTATTTTGTTCTGGGCGATAACAGAGTCA
Organism: Candidatus Abyssobacteria bacterium SURF_5; assembly: GCA_003598085.1. Classification (NCBI taxonomy): domain Bacteria; kingdom Pseudomonadati; phylum Candidatus Hydrogenedentota; class Candidatus Abyssobacteria; species Candidatus Abyssobacteria bacterium SURF_5. The sequence continues at coordinate 8,167 of QZKU01000121.1, read as the reverse complement.
ACAGCTTCGACAGCAGGTTCCTCGGACCCATCCCGTTTGCTCTTGTCGAGGCAAAAGTGAAGTTCATCTATAATCCGATAAACAGAATCGGCCTGGTAAACTGAGACGGGACAGCTTTGCAGCGCATCATGCCGGGACCTGCTGAAAGTTTCATTAAAAGTACATTATGCTATTATATTTAATCCGACATGGACAGACCGCATGGAATTGCGAGCGACGGTGCCAGGGATTCACCGATAGCGAATTGAACGGCACCGGGCGGTTGCAGGCGGAATCACTCGCGCGACAACTCAGCAGCATCAAGCTCGAGGCGATTTATTCGAGCACATTGAAACGCGCATCCGAAACCGCCCGAATTATTGCACGATATCATGATGCACCGGTCAAGATGTCGGATGGTTTTCGCGAAATAAACCAGGGGCAGTTCGAGGGATTGACTCTCTCGGAGCTGGTCTCTCTTCATGCCGATTTCCTGGAGCGCTGGATGCACGACCCGGCCGACCTGGTGCTACCGGGCGGCGAATCGATGCGGGCGGTGCAGGAGCGGGCATGGAATGCGCTGGCGGAAATCATTGAGGCGTATCCAACAGGGAATGTGATCGTTGTCGGACATAACCTGTGCAATCTGGCGCTGCTTTGCAGACTTATGAATCTCGATCTGAAATATTTCCGGCATTTGCGACAGGACGAGAGCGCGGTGAACCTGATTGAGATCGGCGAGAGGTGGCCTCACCCGGTGATTGTACGATTGAACGACACCGGCCACTTGACCAATTTTGCTGCGAGATGATCCCCCCGTCTCAGCGGCGGGGCGTGTGGGAAGGGATGAATGAAACAGATAACTCCTATAACGAATCGACCATCCCGCCAGGAATATGAAACGCGGGTGCAAAGAGTATGGCGCAAGGCGGTGGAGCGGGGTTTCGACGCGTACGTCGCGATGTGGCTCGAAAACGTGTATTATCTTTCCGGCTTCGTCTATACGGCTCAGGAGCGTCCGTTCTTTCTGGTCTTGAAGGACGGCCAAGCGAGTTTTGTTTTACCAAGACTAGAAGTTGATCACGCCAAAGAACATACTTGGATAACTCGAATCGATTCATACCGTGAATATCCTGCTGTGGCAGGCAAAGGGTGGGCCGATGCGCTTGAACGCGGGCTGGGCTCGGCCAAGAAAATCGGGATCGAATCTACGCTCCCCTCATATGTTCGTGAGGCTATTGGACGGCAAACTGCTATCGCGGACATTATTCAGGAATGCCGCCTCGTAAAATCCGAATGGGAGCTCGGGCGGATTGCTTATGCGGCGGAAGTGGCCGACACGGGAACACAAACTCTCCTTGAAAATTCGGCCATCGGGGTAACCGAGCTCACGCTCTACTCGGCGGGAAGAAACGCCATGACGTACAAGATAATTCAGGATATGCCGCAGGTCAATTTCCAGGTGACAAATATCGTGGCTGCGGTATGGATCGGCCGCATGAGCGCGATGCCTCACTCCACTCCCTCCATAAACGATACAATTCAGGAGGGACAGCCCAATGTATCGCTCGTGAGCCTGCAGGCGGACGGATACTCGGCCGAATGCGAGCGCACCTATTTCGTCGGCGCCCCCGACCAGATGGCGCGGGAATTATTTGAAACAATGATGGAGGCTCGCGCGATTGCGTTTTCCCTGATCAAACCGGGCGCCGTTTGCGGCGAAATCGACAGGAAGGTCCTTGATTATCTGAGGGCGCAGGGGCATGCCGACCATATCCTCCACCGCACCGGCCACGGGTTCGGAATCGGTTCCCATGAAGCCCCCTGGATTGCCGAAGGGAGCGAAGCGGAACTTCAAGTGAACGAGGTCGTGAGCATCGAGCCGGGCATTTACATTCCCGGCTACGGCGGTTTCAGACATTCGGATACTGTCTGGGTTTCGCCGAGTGGGCCGGTTTGCCTGACCGAATCTCCGGTAGAATTGGATGAACTCGTATTGTAGCCGGGAGCGGCTCTTGTGGAGGCCGGAGACTATGAGATATCATTAGACGGCGGCGATATGGAGCCACATCCTCACGCTTACTCGAATGGCGCGGATGGCGGCTGTTATCGTTCCAAGGAACAAGAGATGTCTATTGTGACGGGGAATTAGTTCAGTACTTATAACTTCAAGAAGAGGTAGATCGATGTGCGGAATAGTCGGTTATGTAGGTGAAGAACAGGCGGTTCCGGTTATTCTCGAGGGATTAAGGCGGCTGGAATACCGCGGATACGACTCCGCGGGAGTCGCCGTGCTGAACCATTCCGGAATGCAAGTCGTGAAAGAAGTGGGCAAGTTGAAGATGCTCCGGCAACGCTTGCAGGACGAACCGATTACCGGGACCACGGGAATAGGGCACACCCGCTGGGCGACTCACGGCGTGCCTTCTCAATTGAACGCCCATCCTCACTGCGACTGTACGAATTCCTTCACGGTCGTCCATAACGGAATCATCGAAAACTATACCGATCTCAGGAACGAGCTTATCGAGAGAGGCCACCGCTTTGCGTCGGATACGGACACCGAGATCGTCGTCCACCTGATCGAGGAAAACTATACGGGCGATCTGCTCGAGGCAATGCTTCAGGCAATGCGAAGGCTGAGCGGCGCGTATGCGCTCGCAACCATTTGCATGCATGAACCCGACACGATCGTTGCGGCTCGGTGCGGCAGTCCGCTCGTCATTGGGTGCGGCAACGGCTGCGGCCTCGTCGCCTCGGATGCTTCGGCCATTCTTGAACATACCAGGAAAGTCGTCTATCTCGAAGACTACCACGCGGCAAGGCTCGACCGCAGCCGCCTGGTTATCCGCGACATCAAAGGCGTTCAGCACGAGCCGCTTTTCAAGGAGATCAATCTGAATCTGACTGATATCGAAAAAGGCGGTCACCCGCACTACATGATAAAGGAGATCTTCGAGCAGCCCGCGCTGGTAAACGATGTCATCATGCGGCGGATCTCTCCTTCGAATGAAATCCAGTTCCGCGAGGCGCGCCTCGAAGGGCTGGGGCTCGAATCGCTCGAGCGAATCCAGATGGTTTCCTGCGGGACCGCATACCACGCGAGCATGGTCGGAAAATATTTTCTCGAAAACCTGGCCCGGCTCCCGGTTGAAGTCGATATCGCGAGCGAATTCCGCTATCGCAGTCCTGTTCTGAACGAGAATACCCTCGTAGTCGCCATTTCTCAATCCGGAGAGACGGCCGATACTCTGGCGGGCGTGAAAGAGGCTCACGAGCGCGGAGCAAAGGTGCTCTCGCTCATCAACGTCGAGGGCAGCAGTATTGACAGGGCCTCCGACTCCACTCTCTACGTTTACGCGGGCCCCGAGATTGCAGTGGCCTCGACCAAGGCATATAGCGCGCAGTTGCTTGCGCTGCTGCTGTTCTCGTTGCATCTCGGCAGAAAACGCGGAACCATTGAATCGGATCTTTACCGTACACTGCTGGACGAACTGCGCGCGCTTCCGAAAAAGATGCAGTGGATTCTCGACAACCACGAGACGGTAAAGCTGTGCTCGAAGAAATTCAGCGGGGCCGCCCATTTCCTCTACCTGGGCCGCAGCTTCAACTATCCAAACGCGCTTGAGGGGGCGCTGAAGTTGAAGGAGCTGTCCTATATTCATGCCGAGGGATGCGGCGCCGGCGAGATGAAGCATGGGCCGATCGCGCTGATAGACGGGACATTTCCGGTCGTCTGCATTACTCCCGCGGGCCGGGTGTACGAAAAGATGTTGAGCAATATCGAGGAAATCCGGGCTCGCAAAGGCATCGTGATCGCTGTTGCGACCGAAGGAAATGCCGAGATCGCGAAGCATTGCGATTATGTCATGTATATTCCAACGGTCAATGAGATGCTCAGCCCTCTGCTGACCGTGATTCCGCTCCAGTTGCTCGCATATTATGTCACGATTCTCAATGGACTGGATGTGGACCAGCCGAGGAACCTGGCGAAAAGTGTGACGGTCGAATGACCAAATGAAAAAATCCGGCAGAAACAGGATGTGATATGAATATTTATCTGGTAACCGGCGGTGCGGGATTTATCGGATCCCATATCGTAAAGCACCTGGTCGACCGCGGCGAAAAGGTGCGAGTCGTTGATAATTTCTTCACGGGGTCAATGAAGAATCTGGAAGAGGTGCGCGACCGCATCGAGTTGATCGAGGGCGATATCCGGGACCCGGCGCTGATGCGCCGGGCAATGCAAGGCGTGAACTCTTGCCTGCACCAGGCGGCCCTGCCTTCCGTTCCGCGCTCAATCGAGGACCCGTTGACCAGCCACGACATCAACGTCAATGGCACGCTCGTCACGCTTCTGGCGGCAAGAGAGGCGGGTATCCGTCGTTTTGTCTATGCCTCCTCCTCCTCGGTTTATGGAGACCTGCCCGTCCTGCCCAAGAAAGAGGATATGCCGACTCGGCCACTCTCGCCGTATGCCATCGAGAAGCTTGCGGGCGAAATGTATACCCGCGTTTTTTATTCCCTCTACAATTTGCCGACTGTCGCGCTCAGGTACTTCAATGTCTTCGGACCGCGCCAGGACCCGGCGTCTCCTTATGCCGCCGTGATCCCCATATTCATCTCCGCCATGAATGGGGGCGTGCCCGCGACAATTCACGGCGACGGCGAGCAATCTCGCGACTTTTGTTACGTCGATAATGTCGTCGCCGCAAACCTGCTCGCCTGCACTGCGCCCGCTTCAAAAGTGGCGGGAAAGACATTCAACATCGCCTGCGGGAAACGGCACACGATCAACGATTTGGTCAAGGGCCTGAACGAAGCTCTCTCGAAACAGATCGATCCCATCCATGTTGCACCACGCAACGGAGACGTGCGGGATTCCATTGCGGATATCACGTTGGCGCGGAGCGAACTCGGATATGAGCCTCGGGTGGAATTCGATGAAGGCCTCAGGCGAACGGTCGAGTGGTTTCGACCGAAATCTTAAGAGGCTGTTTTTTTTGCAGGCGCGGACAGTCTCTGAACATCCCACAAGAATTGCTCGTAGTATTGATCCGGTGCAAGCTCGTAGGCTTTCGCCGCCCATCGCACCGCTCCAAGCGTGTCCTTCAAAACCAGACTCGTCAGCGCGAGCTCTTTGGCCGCGACTGCTGAGGTGGGAACCGAGGCGTACGCAATGCTGAAATTGCCCAGCGCCTCTTCGTTCGCGCCTCTTTCCGAAAGAATCTGCCCCAGCGCCAGGTTCGCCCCGAAATGAAACGGGTCTTCTTTTACCGCCTCTCTCAACAATGCTTCGGCCACCTCCCCTTTCCCGCTCAGACGGATCATGATGGCTTCGCCGTAATACGCGTCGGCTGATTTCTCCCGGCCGGACAGATGTGAGGTGAGGTATACGCGCTTCGCCTGATCGTATACTTCTTTCTTCAGAAGAATGATCTCGCGCGATGCCCTGGCGCCGCTCAAATTCTTGTCGAGGCGGAGCGCGCGATCGTAACTTGCCAGCGCCTTCTCCAAACTGCCGATGTATTCATAGGCGCGCCCGAGCTTGTAATGGATAACCGAGTTAAAAGCATTCTGTTCAAGGGCCGCAAGATACATCTCGACAGCGTTTTCAGGCTCACCGAGGGCAAAATAAGCATCGCCCATGCCCGCACTAGCCGCAGCAGCATGATAATTCGATATGGCAATCATTCCTTCTTTCGCGCCATCAGGAAAGGGACCGGCTCTCTCATTCCGAAGCGGGTCTGACAGCTCGTAGGCTTGCGCATAACGCGCCAGTGCGTGCCCCATCTGACCGCGCGCCAGCAGCGTGTTGCCCATGCCGATATACGTCCGGGCGTTCAGCGGATCGTGGCGCAGCATTTTCGAGAAAAACGTAAATTCATCCCGCCAGTCGCCGTTGCGTCCTATTGTTTGAACGGCGAGCAGACAGGGAATAAGCGCCCCGCATGCTAAAAATAATGAGGATTGCCGCCGCCCGCGCAAATACCCCCGCACATGGTTGCCCGCCAGTGCCGCCGCAGCCGTCAGCCCCATCAGCGGGAAATAGAGGAAGTGGGGCGGCGTAAAGAAGATCGATTCCGGAACGAAGAGGAAAAAGTAGGAGAAAGGCAAAAGGAAAATGAAGAACCAGAGGATGAAGAAACTCATATGCGCATGCCGCTTCCTCAGGAAGAGGGCGGCAAGGAACAGAATCAGCAACACGGCCACCGACACGACCGCCCGCGGCGATAACACCGTTTCCACCTGCCGCGTAAATCGCTCGAAATAAAGATTACCCGGAACGAACGCCATGAGCAGATATTCGGCCGCCACAACGGCGGACGTCGCCGACCTCTGCAGAAGCTCGCCGCGCTCCCGCAGCGAAAATGAACTGTTGATGACGGTGTTCCTCCAGAGAAAATAGGCGACCGCAATGGTGAAGCTCGGCAACAGGGTGTTAAGCGTGTCCCTCAGGCTTTTCTCGCTGCGAGCGGGATTCGGTTTCAATAATTCATAAGCACCCAAAAGAAACGGGAAGGCGATCGCGTTTTCCTTCGTCATCAGAGCGGACAAGTAACACAGGCTGAGGCCGGCCAGCCATACCCGTTTCGCCCGTTGTGAAGCCTGCTTCATCATGAGGAAACAGTAGAACGCCGACAGCAGAAACAGAGCACACAGCGGATCGGAGCGGCCGGAAACGCCTGCCACCGAATCGGCGATTGCGGGATGCACCGCAAACAGAACTGCGGCGAAAAACGAGACCGGGGCGGCCACATTCAACCTGCAAAGGACAAGAAAAAAGAGGATCGCGCTTATCGACTGCAACACTATGTTCGTCAAATGGTACCCGCCGGGGCTTCCGTTCCACAGCAAATAATCCAGCAAATACGAGACCAGTACGAGAGGCCGGTAGTAATCATAGTCGACCGGACCGGTTACCGGCTGCCCGACCGAAAAGAACGGACGGATAAAATACAGCTTCACATAGCGCGGGCTTCTGATTGCCGGATTGTTCTTTATCATCGAAGAGTCGTCGAATACGAAGTCATTGGCGAGAGTATTCGAGAAAACCACGAACACCAGGATGAGAAGCAACATCGCGAGGGCAAACGTGCGGAACAGGCGCAACGGTTTGTTTTCTTCCAGCACCGGAGATATTTGATTGTCCTGCTTCATGCACCTCTTTCTGACGGCCACCTACAAGAAATCTTTCAGGAAGGCGAAATACCGTTCGGTCGCGCCCCGATTTCTTTCCACCACGCGCAGCGCGGCGTCTCCGATCGCTCTTATCCGTTCCGGATTATGCAGGAGTTCGCGCAGCCGCTCATACAGCTCATCTTCGGAAGAGACCATTATGGCAGCCTGTTCCGAAAGGAAAATCTCCTTGATATCTTTGAAGTGATGCATATGCGGGCCGAAAACGATGGCTTTCGCCACGGCGGCCGGCTCGATAATGTTATGCCCTCCAACATTTGCAAGGCTTCCACCAACAAAACTGATCGTCGAGAGCGCATATACCTGCGCAAGTTCGCCGATAGTATCAAGGAGAATTACGGTATTGGAGGCGGGCGGCTTGAGCTTGCTTGAGCACCTGCTCCTTCTCAGGACGTCGAACCCCTGGCTTCGGATAAGCACCTCCACCTCGTCGAAACGTTCGGGATGCCTCGGGGCAATGAGCAGGCGGGTATCGGGCTTCTTGTCCAGAAGGCGCTTGTATGCATTCACCAGGGCCTTTTCCTCCCCCTGGTGAGTGCTTCCGCCAACGATCAGCGAGGCATTCCTCGGCAGCAGCAATTCGCGGCGAATGGCCTCGATGCGTTCCGCCGACGGCGGCTCCGAGACCGCATCGAATTTCATGTTCCCGCAGATGAAGACCGCATCCGGCTTGGCCCCGAGCGCCACCGCCCGCTCGGCGTCGGCGCCCGACTGCATGCCGATGCGGCTGATCCGGGCGAATATGTTCCGAAAAATCCAGGGCAGCAGCCGGTAATATCGAAAGGATGCTTCCGATATCCGCCCGTTTACGACGACCACGGGAATGCCGAGCGAAATCGCGCTGTTGATGAAGTTGGGCCAGATCTCGGTTTCGAACAGGACGACGACACGCGGGCGAACCCGTGACAGGATCCGGCCGACCACCCACCGGAAATCCAGCGGAAAATAGGCGGTCGCTGCAGTTTGCGAGAACAACTGGCTCGCAACG
>QZKU01000120.1 GCA_003598085.1 Candidatus Abyssobacteria bacterium SURF_5 | reverse complement strand
AGATGAAAATGTAAAATAAACTGTTTCAATAAAATCTCTGCGAAAGCAGGAATCCAGGGTCTGGCAGAAGAAGACAAATCTCAATTACGGGACAGCCTCCTGGAGGAAGGATTTAAACCGCGATGTTGTGTTATGTCGCATTTCAAACCTCCTTTTTCGAGGGTGCTTAAGTGAATGGCATTAGGCTGAACCTCTTGCTCCCAGCCGAGGCGGCTCAAATGATCGTTTTCGAAAACGTTTCCAAAGAGTACGAGAACGGCGCGCTTGCCGTCGACAGCCTTTCATTGCAGGTGTCGGCCGGAGAGGCACTGGTGCTTCTGGGAACGAGTGGGTGCGGGAAAACAACAACCCTTAAGATGGTCAACCGGCTGATCGAGCCCACGCGCGGCCGCATCTCTATAGATGGAGAGGATATCCGCACGCAAGACCCGATCCGGCTTCGCAGGAGAATCGGCTACGCTATTCAGGAAATCGGACTGCTTCCGCACATGACCGTGTCGGAGAACATCGCAGTCGTGCCCAAGCTGCTCAAATGGCCGAAACGGCGGATCGAGGAGCGGGTGGACGAACTGCTGCGCCTCGTCGGGCTCGGAGCGGAAGAATTTCACGATAGGTACCCAAGCCAGCTCAGCGGAGGACAGAGACAGCGAGTGGGAGTCGCGCGCGCACTGGCTGCAGACCCGCCGATCATCTTGATGGATGAACCGTTCGGCGCGCTCGACCCGATTACTCGCGAACAGCTCCAGAACGAATTCGCCGACCTGCTGGCCAACCTGAAAAAGACGGTCATCTTCGTCACGCACGACATCTTTGAGGCGGTCAAAATCGGCGAACGTGTCGCTCTGCTTCATGCCGGCAAACTGCAGCAGGTGGATTCGCCTGCCGCCCTGGTCGAGCACCCGGCCAACGAATTCGTGGATTCGTTCCTTGGCCGCCACCGACTCGTGTTGTCGCTGCTGACCGCCACCATCAAATCGATCATGCCGGTTACTCCCGGTATGGTTTCCGAGCCGGACTCTGTGAATCCGAAGGAAAAATTGCTTGCCTCCGATTCTCTTTTGGACGCGCTCGAAGTGTTCAAGCGGACGAATCAAGAAGCGCTGCCCGTTTTCGAGAGGGAAGCGTTTGTATCGTATTTAAAAAAGGAAGTTTTACTCAGGGCCGTGACACAAAAGGCCTTTCATGAGGCAGTTACCTGAATCAATCTAATGTCTCCGACGGTGGGAGTATGGGTTTTATTGAAAAGCTCGGGCCGGAGATGATCGATCGGACCATTGAGCATATTTATTTGACCTTTTTCGCCGTTCTGATTGCGGTTGCCGTCGGTTTACCGCTCGGGGTATATCTGACCAGAAGCAGGTGGAAGACGCTGGCGGCGGCGGTATTAGGCGCGGCCGGCCTGATCCAGACGGTGCCGGGCCTTGCGCTGATCTCATTTATCGTCGCGATCTTCGCGCTGATCGCTCTTCCCACGATCGGGCCGGCGCCGGCGCTTGTTGCGCTTTCGTTTTATGCGCTCCTTCCGATTCTGCGCAATACCTATACCGGCATCCGACAGGTGGACGCTTCTTATGTTGAAGTGGCACGCGGGATGGGAATGAAGCCGGCGCAGATTCTGCTGCACGTCGAGATGCCGCTGTCCCTTCCCTTTATCATGGCGGGCATCCGTATCGCGACGGTGTGGACCATCGGGATCGCGACGCTGTGCGGGCTGATCGGCGCGGGCGGGTTGGGGGACCTGATCATCAAAGGGCTGCGCAGCATGCAGATCGACTATCTTCTGGCGGGGACTTTTCCGGCCGCTGTGATGGCGCTGGTTTTTGACGGAATCCTGGCCGCCATTGAAAAGTGGCTGAGCCCGGAGAAATGAAATGCGACGCAAAGTATTGCCCCTGAAGGCTCGGGTGGCCGTTGTCCTGGCGGCGGTCCTGATAGCCGCGATCGTTCTCGTGCAAAGCCGCCAAGGCATAACAGCGGGCGGAATCCGCGCGGCGTTTGACACCGAATTTCTCACCCGGCCGGACGGTTATCTCGGCTTGAAGGAACATTACGGCTTCAGATTCGCCGCCGAGCCGATCCATCTGGACCCCGGGCTCATGTACAAGGCGGTCGCCGACGGCGCGGTCGACATTATCTGCGGATTTGCCACCGACGGCCGAATCCGAGCCTATAATCTGCTGATCCTGAAGGACGACAAATCATTCTTCCCGCCGTATCACGCCGCCCCGCTCGTGCGGGCCGAAACACTGAAGCGATATCCTGAGCTAAAATGGATACTTGTAAAGCTGGCGCATCGGCTGTCGGACGAACAGATGCAGGCGCTCAATTTCGAGGTTGACGAGAAAGGACGCAAGGCAGCCGATGTCGCGCGGGAATGGCTGATTGCGGAACAGTTGATCGGGTCTTCGAAACGACCCGCCGCCGGACCAGTGGGGACAATCAGGATCGGCGGCAAGGAGTTCACCGAGCAGGATATCCTCGGGCATCTCATGGAACTCCTGATCGAGTCGCACTCAAGTCTCGACGTCGACCTCCGCCTGAGTCTCGGCGGCACGATGATCTGCCTGAACGCTCTGAAGGCGGGCGATCTCGATATCTATCCCGAATACACAGGTACGGCGCTCGTCGGAGTGATGAAACAGAAGGCGATCACCGATCCAGATGCTGCGTACAAGTTCGTCAAGGATTACTTTGGGCGCGAGTACGACATCATATGGCTGGAACCCTTCGGCTTCAATAATACCTACACCTTAACCATGAGAAAAGAGCAGGCAGATGGGCTGGGGATACAGACAATATCGGATCTTGCTATCTACATCAATACCATGAATGAGCAGTAAGCCCTTCAATAATTTGCCGCCAAAATTTCTCCGGATTTGACCTCCGGAAGCCGATCGCGTTAACACCAATTGCCATAAGATACCCCTAAAAAAGTTGTTGAATTATACCTTTTGAGGCTTTTATCTCCTCGCCAAACGCGCATCATCCGCTTTTGACTCTCTCAATCGATGCAGATTAAAAATTCATTTTCGAAATTTATATTTCAATCACGAGCGGAATATTTTTCCCGCCCCTTTCAGGACAACAAAAATGAAATGTCTGAAAGGTCTACCTGCGAAAGCTTTGGGTCAAGATGGAAGAGAGCACCGGCCGAATGGCATGGTCATTGCATTTTTTTGCGCAATCAACACGTATAAAATTTCAAAAAAAGAGCCATTAGCGGGTGTGGTATGGGAGCCTCGCCGCTAATGGCAAGGAAAATTGATGCGACTCAATCTTCCCGAAAAACATTTTAGCACCCGTCCCCTACATTTGCAACATCATCGCATCTTTTTTTCATACCAAAACTTTTTTCCTTCCATACCGGCAGCGCAGCAGTTCCTGATCAGCGTTCTCCCCGTGAGCAGAGAGGAATCGAGTTCGACCCATGTATCGCAACAGACTGCCACGAAAACTGAAGGTCGCGCTGTACTCGCATGATTCGCAGGGGCTTGGACATGTCCGGCGCAATCTTTGTATCACCCAGGCTTTCAGCCGATGCGATCCCTCTCCATCGACGCTGCTGATTGTGGGGGCGCGTGAGGCTGCGCTCTTTTCAACTCCGCGCGGAGTTGATTTTCTCTCCTTGCCGGCGATTTCAAAAGAGAATGACGGAAAGTACGCTTCCCGCTCACTCGACATGCCGCTCGAAAAGATCAGCGAATTACGAGCGAATACCATTCGCTCGGTGCTCGATCTGTTCTCACCCGACGTTTTCGTTATAGACAAGCACCCGACCGGCATTCTTGGCGAATTGGAAAAAACCCTGGAGCTTCTGCGGGAAAAAGGAGGCACGCGCTGTGTTTTAGGACTCCGGGATGTGCTCGATCATCCGAGCGCCGTCTGGAAAGAGTGGCACCGGCTCGGGACGGACGCCGTCGTCTCCTCCTTTTTCGATGAGGTTTGGGTCTACAGCGATCCGACAATATACGATCCCATTTCCGAGTGCCGCATCTGTCAGGATATCAACGTGCCGATTCGCTATACAGGCTATCTGGGGCGAAAGCACGAGCTGGATGCACACACCAAAGGATTGAACGGGCTGAACAAGCCTCCGGGAGTGCCCGCCGGAAGGTTCGTTCTCTGCATGGTTGGGGGAGGCCAGGACGGCTTCAAAGTGGCCGAGGCCTTTGCAAATGCCGAACTGCCGGATGACACCCACGCCGTGCTTGTTACCGGTCCGTTCATGTCCGCCGACAAGAAAAGAAAGCTTGGCCGGGCGAGCGAAAACAACCGGCGCCTCACCGTCTTTGAATTCTACAAATGGCCTGAACTCTTGCTGCAAGCGGCCTGGAAGGTCGTCTCCATGGGGGGCTACAACACGGTTATCGAGATGCTCTCGCTCAGGAAAAATGGATTGATCGTACCGAGAGTAAAGCCGCGCTCCGAACAACTCATTCGGGCGGAGCGACTGCAGAAACTGGGGCTGCTTGATATGGTGCATCCCGACAAACTGACACCGGCCGCCCTGAGCAGGTGGTTTGCCAGTGACGTGGTAGAACGGCCCTTTGCTCGCATCGATCTTATGGGCACGCAGAGGATATCCGGATTTCTCGCTCGTTTAGTTTCCAAAAACCCTGTCGCCGAATCAAGAAGTGCGGGAGTCGCTGAATATGGAATCATTTGATCCAATCCGAGTGGGCTATGTACTGAAGATGTATCCCCGGTTTTCAGAGACCTTTATTGTCAATGAGATGCTCGCGCATCAGGAGGCGGGGCTGGATTTTGAAATCTTTTCGTTGCGCCCGGCCAACGACGGCCGCTTCCACGAATCCCTCGCCCGACTGCGTGTCCCGGTCACTTATCTGGAGAAGCCGGGCGGGAGCGAGGGCGTGAAAAAGTTCTGGAACGCGATACGCGACGCGATGGCCGAATTGCCGGGTCTTGCGGCCAATCTCGAGGCCGCCCTGGAGGAAAATGTCAATGACGTGTATCAGGCAATTCGCGTCGCACGGCTTGCGTGCGCGCGGGGCATCACCCATCTGCATGCCCATTTCGCGAGCACAGCGGCGTCCGTCGCCCGATTGGCTGCACTCTTTGCCGGATTGACGTATTCCTTTACGGCGCACGCGAAAGATATTTATCATGAGAGCGTGAATCGGGAAGACCTGAGCCGCAAGCTGAATGATGCCGCCGCGGTCATTACCGTCAGCGACTACAATTGCTCCTATCTTCGGACCTCGTTCGGATTATCAGACGAGCGGGTAACCCGCATCTATAACGGGATCGACCTGAACCTTTTCCAATACATCTCTCCCCTTCGGCGCGCCCCAAAAATAGTCTGTGTCGGCCGGCTGGTCGAGAAGAAGGGGTTCGCTTATCTGATCGATGCATGCAGCCTCCTGATGCGGTCGCGGCACCATTTTGATGCCGAGATCATCGGCGCCGGCCCGCTCGAGGCGGATTTGCGCAATCAAATCGAATCTCTTGGCCTGACGGAGCGGGTGCGCCTGCTCGGTCCGCTGCCACAAGGTGAAGTCATCCAGCGCATGCATGAGGCGGCTGTCGTGGCGGCCCCGTGCGTTCTCGGCTCCGATGGCGACCGCGACGGCCTGCCGACCGTGCTGCTCGAAGCCATGGCTCTCGGCACGCCGTGCATCTCGACCGACGTCACGGGCATTCCCGAAATTCTGTTGAACGAACAGACGGGACTTATGGTTGCCCAAAACGATGCGGCCGGGCTTGCGGCGGCTCTCGAACGACTTCTTTACGACGGCGAACTGCGTGAAAGGCTTGCCCTTTCGGCCCGCGCCTTGATCGAGTCCGAATTTGACCTGCAGCGAAACGCTGCCCATATGAGGAATGTGGTGTTGCAATCGGCAGCACAATTAAAAACGCTGGCTCTTTAGGAGAGAAACTTTGCGAATCGCTTATATTTGCATGGACCCCGGCATTCCCGTATTCGGTTCAAAGGGGTCTTCGGTCCACGTGCAGGAAATGATCCGCGCACTAAGGCGCCAAAAAGTGGAAATTCGGTTGATCACGGCAAATGCCGGCGGCAATGACTTATCCAACCGGCAGAACTTGGTCGTCCATCAACTTTCGGCGGCGCCTAATTCTGATCCCGGCGCCCGCGAGCGGGCGGCTCTGGCGGCGAATAGCAACGTGCACGAGTACCTGCGGCGAACGGGGCCGTACGATTTTATTTACGAGAGGTTTGCCCTCTGGAGTTTCGCCGGAATGGAACATGCGAGGGCAGCCGGCATACCCGGCATTTTGGAGGTCAATGCTCCGCTGATCGAGGAGCAGGCGCGCCACCGGGTGCTTGTACATAAAGCCTTAGCCGAGCGTGCCGCACGCCGCTCGTTTCGTGCGGCGAGCAGTATCCTGGCGGTCTCCGCAGAGGTGGCGGACTGGGTGAGCGTCTATCCGGAAGCAGCGGGGCGCATCCATGTTATCTCGAATGGAGTTGATACGGAGCGGTTTCATCCCGATGTTCCTCCCGCCGTCGATCGTAAGCCCGACTCTTTCACGATCGGGTTTGTCGGTACGCTGAAACCCTGGCACGATCTGGACACGCTTGTTGACGCATTTCAACAACTGCATGACCGTTATTCGGATGTGCGCCTGTTGATTGTCGGCGACGGGCCGCGGCGAAAACATCTGAAGGATACCCTCGCGGCGCGCCACCTGCTGAAGTCGGCGCAATTGATCGGCGCTGTCAATCCGTCAGAAGTTCCGGCATGGCTTACGTCAATGGACGCCGCGCTCGCACTCTATCCGGACCTCGACCATTTTTATTTCTCGCCTCTGAAGGTGTACGAATATCTTGCCGCGGGCCTGCCGGTGGTCGCCACCAACATTGGGAAACTGGGAGGTGTCATAACACACGGAGAAAATGGTTTCCTCTGTCCGCCCGGCGACACGGCGGCCGTCGTGAGTGCGCTCGAGACCTTGCGCAAGGATCGTGACCTGCGCGAGCGAATGGGAAAATCGGCGAGGGCGCTGGTCTCGAAGGCGCACACGTGGGATGCAGTCGCGAAACGCGTCCTGGAATTGGCTGCGCCAAACGAATCTTCACATGGGATCGCTGCGGAGGGCGCCGGATGCTGAGCCTGCCGAAATTCGTCAAATGGCGAAAAAGCGCCGCCGGCGTTGTAAAACGGTTTTGGCCGCAGGCGAGAAAGCAGTTGCTGCTGATTGTAACCGCCGGTGTGGCCATGGTCTTTGAAATCCTTCTGCGAATCCTCCAGCCATGGCCGCTCAAATTCGTGTTCGATGGGGTCATCCATTCCGCGCCCGGTCGCGACGCCTTTCCGCTTGCAGGCGCGTGCATCGCCGTCGTCGTCATCACCGGTTTGCGCGCCGCAGTTTCTTACATCAGCACCGTCAGCCTGGCGCTGGCGGGGAACCGGGTGCTGAGCGAGGTCAGGCGAAAAGTCTATCATCATCTGCTGCGTCTCTCTCTTTCGTACCATGACAAGGCCAAGAGCGGCGACCTGATCACCCGCGTAACCGGCGACATCGGGCGCCTGCAGGACGTTGCGGTAACGGCCGCTCTTCCGCTCCTGGTTCATTCGCTGACGCTCGCCGGTATGCTCGGCATGATGTTCTGGATCAACTGGAAGCTCGCACTGGTGGCGCTCTCGGCGCTGCCCTTCGCGTCGCTGTCTTTTATCCGGCTGACCGGCCGCATTCGGGAGGCGGCTCGGATACAGCGTAAGCGGGAAGGGAAAATGGCCGCCGCAGCCGGCGAGGCGCTGGCGGCGATCAAAGTGGTGAAGGCGTTCGCTCTGGAGAAGGTTCTCGAGGACGACTTCTCGCGCCAGAACAAGAGCAGCCTCAGGGAAGGCGTGCGCACCACGCGTTTGTCGGCGCGGCTGGAGCGGTCGGTGGACCTTTTCACTGCGGTGGGTACTGCGCTCGTTTTATGGGTCGGCGCCCGGCTGGTCATCGATGGCTCTCTCACGGCCGGCGATCTTATTGTGTACATGGCTTATCTCAGGAGCGCGTTTCGCCCGATGCAGGACCTGGCCAAATACACAAGCCGCATCGCAAAAGCGACGGCTGCGGGCGAGCGCGTGCTCGACGTGCTCGACGCAAAGCCGGATATCAGCGACCTTCCGGAAGCCGTCGCAGCTCCGGCATTTCGCGGGGCCGTTCGGTTTGACAACGTAACGTTCCAGTATGTGCCCGGCCATTATGTTCTGAAGGATATCTCGTTTGAAATCGAGGCCGGGCGCCAGATCGCGCTGGTCGGTCCCTCGGGCAGCGGCAAATCGACGCTGATGAGCCTGCTGCTTCGGTTCTACGATCCGACCCGTGGGCGCATCATTATCGACGGCTGCGACATTAGAAACTACACGCTTTCCTCGCTTCGCGCGCAGATACGCGTGGTCCTGCAGGAGAGTTTCCTTTTCGGCGTGAGCATCCGCGACAACATCGGGTACGGCGCCATCGAAGCGACCGATAACGAAATCGAGGCGGCGGCGCGGCTGGCGAATGCTCATGATTTCATTCAGGCGCTTCCTGAGGGATACGACACGATCCTCGGCGAGCGCGGCTGCACCTTATCCGGCGGCGAGCGGCAGAGGATCGCCCTTGCCCGCGCCACACTCGCGCCGGCGCCGATCCTCATTCTCGATGAGCCAACCACCGGCCTTGATAAGGAGAACGAAAAGCGAGTGAGGCAGGCGCTGAAGAATGTCACCCGAGGGCGAACCACCATTCTGATAACCCACGATATGCGGCTGGCCCGGCACGCAAATCTCATTCTGTACTTCGAGAACGAACAAATCGTCGAGCGCGGCACACACGACGAGCTTCTGCGGCTTGAGGGTCGATATGCCGCAATGCATGCGCTTCAATCGTTTGAGGGCGAGGTCGCGGCGCGAGAGGAGGAGATTCATGCTTACTCCCGCCGATGAACAATTGGTCAGCCGCGACCTCGCTGTGCCAGGCCTCGCGCTGGTGCTGGATGAGGATGCTCTGGCGGGCCGCCTGCACGAGCTTGCCCCGCATGTTGAGCTGAAGCATCTCAATGCCGTATATGTCCGCTACAAGCCGAAAACAAGCTGTCTGGTCTGCTACAAGGCGAGCGTCGGCGGGAACGAGACCGATCTTTATGCAAAGGCGTACGCGCAGACCGCGAGCAGAAAGCTGGAGAAGATCGGATCGAATACGCGGAAATCCATGACCTTCGGATGCAGTGACTTCCTCTTGGAAGACTCGGCGGTGGTTGTGCATTTCTTCCCGAACGACCGCAAGCTGGCGGCGCTGGGCCACCTCGTCGATAAGAAGATACGGCAAAAATTCTTGAGAAAGCTGTTGCCGGAGCGTCCCGTTTTCTGGGAGGCGGCGGTGCGAAACCTCCATTACAAACCGGAACGCCGGTATGTCGGAAAGCTAGTCGGCGAATCAGGCGAGCGAGCCGTATTGAAAATGTATGCGGAAGATGAGTACGCGCCCGCAGAACATGGGGCTCGCTCTGTCAAATCCCGGAGAGGTCTTCGGGTCGCGCGAAGGATTGCCTCTTCGCGAAGGCACAGAATTCTCGTCTTCGAATGGATCAAGGGCGAATTTCTCCATAATGCTTTCGGTGCGCCGGATTTTAATCCGTTGAGGCTTCGGCAGGTTGGTGCGGCCCTCGCCGAGGTGCACGCGCAGGAAGGCGGCCGGCTCGGCGAGCAATCCCGCGAGGCGGAGGCGGTCGGCATCATGGCTGCGGCGGAGGCATGCGCGGCCGTATGTCCGGATTGCGCCGGTCAGATGCGCGCATTCGCCCTGCGATTGGCGGGAGAATTATTAAGACTGCCGTCCGAGAGATGCGCGATCCATGGCGATTTTTCAGCCGATCAAATTCTTCTGAGGAATGGAACCATTGCCATTCTTGATTTCGATTCGGCCGCACTCGGAGACCCCGCCGCAGACCTGGGTTCGTTCATTGCCCGGCTGGAATGGTACGAACTGAAAGAGGGAATAACCGGCGAAAAGAAGCAAGCATTCGCGTCTGCGCTGATTGACGGATATCGCGCGGCCTCGCATCTTGATCCTTTTGCTCGCATCAGGCTGTACACCGCCGCCGGGCTCATACGTCTTGCACCACATGCGTTTCGCAGTCGAGAACAAAACTGGCTCCAACTGACACTCCGGACATTTAGGCGCGCGATGGAGATTGCCGACAATGAGTGACACCTTCCTGAACAAGATATCTATGCTCGACCTGTCTCCGGCCGATAACGAGCGGCTGGGGCTTCCGCTTGGAGGACTGCGCCTGCAGCGGGCGTGGCCGCGTTCTCACAATCATCTGCTGCTCGAATACGCCGCCGGCGAGAGAACCATCGTCGGCCAATGGCTTTCCAACACAAAACAACTGCAATCGGTTTTCCAGAAAACAGCCGAATGCTGCCAGAAGAACGCCAAGGTACTGGAATTGCCGGACAGGGGGATTCTTTTGCAGGCCGAGGGCGCGGATCGCCGGCTTCCGGCACTGGCCTCATTGGTGGCGCGGCCGGGCGCTCTCCTGGTCTCGCATCGGCCCGAACAGCGGGCGGTCGTGCGGCTCGAGTTGGCCGACGGCTTGTTCTACGCCAAGGTGGTTATCCCTGACCGCGCGCAAGGGCTGGCTTATCGCGTACGTGCGGTCCAAAAGCTGGTGGATAATTTCTTTTCGATTCCGAAGCTGGCCAAGGCCGACCTGAATTCGGGGATTCTCGTTTTCTCGGCTCTGCCGGGTCAATCGCTGTATGACCTGCTGAACTCTCAAAGCCTGGCGGATGGCGCGCAGGCTGCCGGCAAAGCTCTGAGAAAGCTGCATTCGGTTTCTGACTCTGTCCGGGCGCCGCGACACGGAATCAGCGAGGAAATAGAAACAATCAAGTTCTGGCTCAAGCAGATCAAAGTATTCGCTCCCCACCTGTATTTCCGGCTCTTTGCGGCCTCGACGGATGTCTTCCGCGCCCTCGGCGCGGATCAGACCCCTCTCGTTTTGCTCCATCGTGATTTCTATGACAAACAGATTTTTCTGGATGAACAGGGGCTTATCGGGCTGCTTGATCTGGATACAGTCGCGATCGGCGAGGCGGCGCTCGACGTCGCCAACGCGCTCGTTCATTTCGAGCTGAGACACCTGCAGAGCCGCCTTTCGCAAACCGAATCGATGGCGGCCGCGACCGCGTTTCTGGACGGGTATCAACCCGATCAGGAAGTTCAGCTTCGCATACCCGCCTATATGGATGCCGCGCGCCTGCGGCTCGCGTGCGTGTATGCTTTCCGGCCGTATCAGTCGCATCTGGCCGAGGCTCTCGTTTCGCGAATACGCCAGCCGATCAGCCACATCAACAGCGAGCGCATCCAGCGGTTGGGCATTCAGCTTTTCCTTGAGAAAAGCATTCGGTTGCGGTCATCTTCGAGATAACGGAAACGCGGCGACTCTTGCACACGATAACTATACATACCCGCTATTTGAAACTGCCGGCGCTGCTTCTTCTCTGCTTCATGTTTCATGCGGCGGCGCTCGCTGCCGCATATGCCGATCAATCCGACCCAAAACAGAATAACGAGCGCGTCTTCGATCTCGATGCGCCTCCCAAACCAAGCATTCGCCTGACCGACGAGCTTCGCTTCGGAATAAATGCGCTGTCTGAATTCATGTGGGAAGACAATTTCGATTTGGATAATCGCGAGCCGGATGACAAGTCGGTCATACAGCCGTCGGTCGAGATCGCATTCCGCTATGTCCCAATCGAAAAGATCAGCGCGTTCGTCGATTTCGAGGTTCTGCATGAAATCGTGGAGAAAGAAACGGGCGACGATGAACGCGAGCGGGAAGAGAAAACGAAGTTGCAGGTGAAGCAGGTATATGTTCTTTTTGACGAGGTCATTGACGGTCTGGATTTGAAAGTCGGCAGACAGCGCTTCAAAGACGAGAGAGAATGGCTTTACGATGAGGAGCTCGATGGCGTCCGGTTGTTCTACGGGTTCTGGCGACTCGGCCTCGACCTGTCGGCGAGCGTGAAAAACGATCCCGACCTGCTGCATGGGTGGGAAGAGGATGAGATAACGAATTACGCGGCTTTTTTCAATTATTGCCCGATTGACGATAACATCATTTCCGCCTTCGCGTTTTATCGGCATGACCGCTCCGATGAGGAAGAGCGGCCGATCTTCTATGGAGTATCTCTGGTGGGCGAGGCGGTCAAACACCTGGAATATTGGGCGGAGCTTGCGTCCGTGGACGGCAAGAGCGGGGACGACGATATCAGAGGATTCGGCGGTGACGCGGGCGCCACGTACACATTCAAGCTGCCGCTGCGGCCTTCGATCACGGTGGGTTACGCGTTCGGCACCGGAGACGACGATCCCTCCGATGACGTCGATGAGAATTTTCGGCAGACAGGGCTGCAGGATAACGACGCCGCTTTCGCGGGCATCACGCGTTTCAAATATTACGGAGAGGCCTTTGATCCGGAACTGAGCAACATGGGAATCGCGACGGCGGGAATCGGGATCAAGCCGAACCGGTCATTTTCCCTCGATCTCGTCTATCACTATTACCATCAGCACGAGCTGTCCGACGAGATACGCGACGTCGAAATCGAGATGGACCCGAGCGGGCTCGAGCGGGAGCTGGGGCATGAGATCGATTTGATTGTCGGCTACCGCACGAGAAAGCACTTCAGGGCGAGCGTTGCGGTTGGATATTTTCTTCCTGGAGATGCGTTCCCCGACGACGCGGATGAGGCGCTTTTCGGCGAAGTCAAGCTGCAGGTCTTCTTCTAGTTTCCTCTCCGATCAGGCCGCATCCCGTTGGGCGGGGAAGTCGCTCGCCCAGCGGGAAGCGGGCGCACGAGGGGTAGGCAGAGAATTAAACCACCAAGGCACTAAGACACAAAGAAATTCATAACCGCCGATGAACGCCGATAAACGCCGATGTAGGGGCACTGAACAGTGACGTGCCCGTCGATTCATCCTGACCCCGCCGGAGCATCATTCCCCCCTTTACGAAAGGGGGACTAAGGGGGATTTCCCTCCGCCATCATTCCCGCAGGCCTTAGGCGGGAATCCAGAACATGGCCCCAGCCATGCCTGCCACGCGGCTCGCGTGGTCATCTAAACCTTCCTCTTCTTGTTGAGCGTACGCGAAATACAGTTTCTTAACCCTGCTTCAGCAGGGCGCTTCGCGGGATCATCCTGACCCCGGACATGATCCGGGGGAAGGCTCTCTCTTCATACCGCCTGACCTTGCCTGCCAAGCGTTTCGCATGGTCACGCGCCTCGCGTGATGGACGCCGATGGCATACCCCGCTGAACGAAGTGAAGTCACGCGTTTGGCGTGATCATTCCCGCAGGCCTTAGGCGGGAATCCAGGAAACCATTCTTGTTCCCACCAACGCGTTCTCACTCCCCACCGTAGGGGCGACCCGGTGGGTCGCCCGATAACAGCCGCCCTTCTCCGTTGAGCGAAGCGCGATCACGCACTTCGTGAATCATTCTCGCACCATGTTAGTTCGTCAGTATTTCTGTAGGGGCGGGTTTCAAACCCGCCCGCCATCCCCGCATTTTCCTCTTTTCAGACTCTTTCGGTCTCAATTGAGGTCAAGCAAAGTAACCGAGAAGGATACTCCTTGATCCGACAGCAATCCGCCCTCGAGGCTCTTCCCGCGCCATATCCTTACTGCAAAAGGAGATAGGCGGCCCCGGCAAAAACATTTCCGGAGCCTCACGTTCGTGGCATAGCACTTGCTCTTAGACGTGCCGACTTCCGGCTGTGCCCAACGAATCATCGAGCGCTCGAACGTTTGGGAGCATCCGTTCCATCCTTTTTTACGCCGCATTTCTTCCCCCCCAATCGGCGAAAACACCCAACATATACCCCTTGGCTTGTGATGGGCCTGCAAGCCGCCAGCAGTTGATGAGGCCTCAGATGTGTCACGAGAAGAAAGGGAGGGTGCATATCAGAAACAAGCTGGTCAGAAACTGAAATCCCAATCAGAATCAAGGAGAATTCTCAATGAGAAGTAAAGCTGTAATGGTTGCGATTATCGTCTTATTTTCAATGTGGTACGTCGGCCTTTGGGGTTCGGAAGTTACGGCGGAACCGGGGTTTTTTTCCGAAAAATGCGCCGGCTGCCATACGAATGATTCCGCAACATGCGATGGATGTCATTCGCATGGGGTGTGGCAGGATTCATCCCGTACGACGGTGAACCTGACCGCCACAACCGATCTGGACCGCTATCAGCCGGGACAGACCGTAAGCGTCACGTTCAGCGGCGGCTACCGCTACGGCTGGATTCGCGCCATCCTGTTTGATGAAAACGGACTGGAGATCGACAGAGTGACCGGCCCGACGGGAATGGGCGATGACGGCACCGGCGATCCCTCGCTGCAGTTTCCGGTGATGCTTTCGGCGCCGGCGCCGAGCGAGCCGGGCTTCTACACCTGGAGCGCATCCTGGTTCGGCTCCCCGTTTGATAAAGACAATTCAACCGTCTTTCCCCATACCTCCCAAAATGTCCTGACAAATGAGTTCGAGGTTTTTCTTCCGCCGACCGATCTGACGCAGATCGATCTGGTTTCGCCCGCGGACCTGGCGGTTGTGACGTCGCCGCCGACGTTCACCTGGGCTGCCGACGGAGGAGCGAACAACAAGTTCGCCGTCGATGTGAGCGCCTCACCCGGTTTCGCCACGTACTACTCTACATATGAGGATCTGGGGCTGATGATCGGAACAAACAGTTGGACGATGCCGCTTTCGGTGTGGAACAAGGTGCCGGTCGGCGTCCAGCTTTACTGGCGGGTGCGCGGGGTGGATTTGAATCACACGCCGCGAACGATCATCACCAGCACCGGGTCCCGGCGGTTCACGAGGCAGTAACCATCAGTATTGGCGTCAAGTCGGGGCCTGAGCTGCTGCAAGCTTCGCTCGGCCCGACTTGATTCGTTCACTACGTTGGATTCCCCTCCGCTCAAGCCCGAGCGGAGGGGAAATCTTTTTTGCTCTCGGACAGACCAAACCGCCAAGGGGCAGAGACGCAAAGAAATTCATAACCGGGATGCACACTGATTCTTTTTCTCGTCATTCCTGCATGCCTTAGGCAGGAATCCAGGATGCGCGGCACAGCCACGCCATATGAACCTTCCTCTTCTTGTTGAGCGTACGCGAAATCCCGCGCTTCGCGGGATCATCCTGACCCCGGACATGATCCGGGGGAAGGATCTCTCTTCAAACCGCCTGACCTTGCCTGCCAAGCGCTTCGCATGGTCACGCGCCTCGCGTGATGAACGCAGATACACGCCGATTATTTCCCACCAACCTGATCCCATTCCCCACCGTAGGGGCGACCCGCTGGGTCGCCCGCTTACGACCGCTCTTTTCGTCATTCCTGCCCTGCCTGCTGTGCCGCCGCCCTTTTCGTCATTCCCGCAGGCCTTAAGCGGGAATCCAGGATGCGCGGCGTCAGCCATGCCTGCCACGCGGCTCGCGTGGTGTTCTTTTCTTACTCCCGCGCCTCGCGTGATACACGCCGATGCGATGTCTTCGTTGTCATCCTGAGCGACGGCGAAGGATCTCTCTTCAAACCGCCGGCACACGCCGATTATACCCCCCACCGCGATCTCATTACCCTCCGTAGGGGCGACCCGCTGGGTCGCCCGCTTACGACTTCCCTTTTCGTCATTCCCGCAGGCCTTAAGCGGGAATCCAGGATGCGCGGCACAGCCGCGCCATTTCAGCCTTCCTCTTCACGTATGATTGTCGAAATCACGTCTGACCTTGCCCAGCCTTTCACGAGCCTCGCGTGATTCGCGTGCGACGAATCTCTAAATTCAACCACCAAGAAGAAGCCATCCGCATCATGTATCTCATCAGCGGTGAAGAGGCTTATATTTACCGGAATCATCCATGGCGCCAGAGATTGGCGGCCGGAATAACCTCCCGCCGCTCGTGGAATTCGCTTCCATTGCCGGTCTTGCCCCTTTGCCTTTATCCCTTTGCCTTTTGGCCTAAGTCAGGCCTCCGGCCTGCCTTCCTGATCCTGTTGGGCACGAATTAGGACACAATTAGCATAAACTAATCGGGGGCTGTCTGAGAAAATTGCTTGGCTATGGCAGGTGTCCAAAATAGGCAAAAAGGTGCAATTAAAACTGAGCAACCAGAATTTCTTGCCTGATCGCCTTTTCGAATCAAAAGAACAAAGCGCTGAGATTTAATGATAAGTAAAGTTGATTCAGATCGCATGATACAGGAACCATGCAAGGTGCTTACATTTTTTTTCCCTCTGGCAGAAATTTCTGCTCCAAAACTCTTGAAAAGGCTTACGAGCAGAACGAATCGCTGCTGACGCAACTATAGTGTTTTATTGGGCTTATGTAGCCAGCCGGTCCTTGTCACATTTAAGTCTGACTAATCTATTTAGAGTGGCAGAATTATTGCACTGCGCTTCTGGAAAGCATTCACTTCCAGAACGAAAAATGTGCCAATAGAAGTGGGGCCTTGATTTTTGCAGTCAAAAAATGATTTAATGTTTCTTATTTAAGGTCTGTCGCTTTGAAGAGAGAGGCATGCGTATATTTTATGCCAGTGATATCCATGGTTCCGAACCCTGCTTTAAAAAATTCATAAATGCGGCCACATCATACGAAGCTGACGTTCTCATTTTGGGCGGTGATCTAGCCGGCAAGGCGCTTGTCCCTATCATAGATATTGGCGGTGGTTCGTATAGAGCCTCTTTCATGGGAAAAGAATATATCCTGCGCCACGAAGTCGAGATCCAAAAATTCGAAAACAATGCGAGGATGATCGGTTTTTATCCACGACGTATGAATAGTGAGGAGGCCTCTCGAATCAAAATTGAGCCTGACGCCCTAGACAATGCTTTCGAGAGTGCTATCCGTCTTTCATTGAGAGAGTGGTTGAAGTTTGCAGAGCAGCGGCTTCCGAAAGACGTGGAATGCTACGTAATGCCTGGAAATGACGATACACCTGTTGTGGAAGAAGTTTTAAATGGTTCCCCCCGACTCCTGAACACTGAAGGACGAAAGGTTATACTACGTAATACCTATGAGATGATCAGTTTTGGTCAGAGCAATCCGACTCCATTCGGAAGCCCTCGGGAAATGGAAGAAGCTGAATTGGCCGAAGAGCTCGAAGCCTTGGCTGCTCAATTAGAAAATGCCACTTCTTCCATTCTTAATATCCATTGCCCTCCTTATGGGACGAGCCTTGATTATGCGCCGCAAGTCGACGAGCAACTGAATCTGAAAACACGCTGGGGCCGCCCCTGCATGATCCACGTGGGAAGCAAAGCGGTATTAAATGTAATCAAAAAATATGATCCGCTTCTTACGTTTCACGGCCATTGCCATGAATCGAGAGGTAGAGACCAAATCGGTCGAACTATTTCCTTCAATCCCGGCAGCGAATATATCAATGGTATTTTGAGAGGAGTAATTGTCGATATAGTCAAAAAGAATAAGATAAGGTACCAATTTGTTTCAGCATGAATGGCCACTTGAGGAGGTCATACCAGCATGACAACAAGAGCGAATGAAAGAGAAGGAGTCTATTTTGCACGAAAAGCAACTGGGCTTGTGAGGGAATTGTCTGCATGGCACGCATTTGCCTTCAATTCTTCTTTTATTAACATCGGCCTCATTCTGATTTATTCCTTTTTGTACATACCTTCCTTCCATCCTGGAGCAAGCATGATGTTGGCTTGCATTCTTGGCGCGGTCGCCGCTATTCCCATGGCATTGATTAACGCAATGCTTGCTTCGACCTATGCCCGCTCAGGGGGCGAATATGTTTACAATTCTAGGATCATTTCACCTGCCGTAGGGTTTATGTCCAACTGGAACATGTCGATCTGGATCCTATTCTATGCGGGAGTCAGCTGCGTCTTGTTTTCTCAATACGGGCTAAGCACCCTGTTCCGCTTTATCGGCGTAATGTGGAACTCGGAGTCATTGTTGAAATCGGCAGAATGGTTATCAGCACCTTACGGAGCTTTTGTGGTTGGCTCTGCCGTGCTTCTCCTCATAATTATTGGAAGCATCTTGAACACGCGGATGATGGCCCAAATACAGGGCTGGTATTTTGTGATCGGACTGACCAGCGTAGCGCTAGCGATCTTCTTTTTGCTTATAACTTCACGAGAAAATTACACTACGAATTTCAACTTGTATTTTGGAAAAATTACGGGTCAAAAAGAGATGCTTTCCTCTTTAACAGCTAAAGCGCGGGAGAATGGTTATGCGACAGCTCCATTCAGTCTTCTGGCGACGCTCTTAATATTTTACTGGCCGGCGAATTTCCTATTCTGGGGAAATACAACAACCTATTTTGGCGGCGAAATAAAGAACGCACGGCATTCCCAGATGATTGGTTTAATTGGTTCGGTTGTTGTCATCGGTTTTTTTGCCTTTCTCGCGTCTGTCGCCTTTAAGAAGACGGTCGGTTTCGACACGATTGGTGCAATTAATTACCTCACTGCTATCGGACAAGGGATTGGGGTCCAGCCGAACTATGCTGAACTGGCCGCTGCTGGGTTGTCTTCGCGTATTGTCGGTATTATCATAATCCTCGGTTTAACCTACTGGGCGATCGCATTTGCTCCCTTGGTACTTGGAGCCGTAACTAGGAACATGCTGGCATGGTCATTGGACCGCATTGCCCCCGAATTTCTCTCCAGAGTCAGTCCCCGATTTCATACTCCAGTCTATTCACTGATTGTGTGTGGGATAATTTGTGAGATTAGTGTTTACCTGTATGCGTATGTTCCGGCGTTTGCTTTTATCGTAGGATTAGCGGGAGCGTTCGTGACCTTTCTTATAACAGCTTTGGCAGCAATTATTTTGCCCTACAGAAAACGGCAAGTATTCGAATCATCTCCGGTAAACTGGAAAATAGGCAAAATTCCATTGATTACCATTTTTGGAATATTCGCATTTCTGGGAGTTTTCTCAGTTCAAATTACGGCGCTTCTTGATCCTTATTCCGGAATCAGCATTTTCCCCTCCACCGACGCTGGCTATGGGGCAGGGATTCCTTTCAAAATGTTCCTCGTCAACTTGGCTGTCCTTCTTTCCGGTCTGGCAATCTATATCCTTATCAAAGTCTTCAGGAGAATGCAAGGCATTAACATCGAGTACGCATTTAGGGAGCTGCCTCCTGAATAAGTCATTGACTGGGGTTTTTGAATTGAGCGATGCTTTATGCTGTCGTGCAGTTGAGCTTGCTGAAGAAGCTGAAAAAAAAGGAATCGCTTTAAAGCTGCTGGGAGGAATTGGCATAGCTTTGCTTTGCAAAAAGGCAATCGAAAGAAATCCCGTTCTGAAGAGGGTATACCAGGATATAGATTTTGCGGCCCATTCACGACAACGGGAATTAATAGAAGAATACTTAACGTCATACAATTTTCAGCCTGCTAAAGAATTCAATTTCTTGGCCGGACATCGCCGTCTGTTGTTTTTTCATCCTCTTGAAAGAATTAAGATTGATATTTTCCTGAACAAGTTCAGTATGTGCCATGTTATCGATCTCTCGGCTTCACTGAAAAATGCACAGCTTACCTTGGACGAGGGGGACCTGCTGCTGACCAAACTTCAGGTGGTTGAACTGAATCAACGAGACGTGAAGGATCTGGTGGCGCTACTATTGACGGCTTCCATCTTTAAAGAACCAGAACAGGAGCTCCAGTTGCGCACAACCACTCGAACAAGGTTATCATCCTGCTTCGGACGCGATTGGGGGTTATGGAAAACTAGCAAGCTGACACTCAACAGGATCTTGAAGGAGCCTCTCATGAAACAGTTGAACGAGGAGGATGCCTCGTCTGCAAGCGAGGCGCTTCGACAGATAGACCAACTACTTGAGAAGGCTCCGAAAACAATAAGATGGAAAATGCGCGCGCTTCTGGGAACCAGGGTAAGATGGTACGAATTGCCCGAAGAACCGTAGTTTTTCTATTACGGAGACAGATCGGAGATATTGATGCCGGAAGAAAAATTAACGTCAGATATCATCCAACTATGGCAGGACTATCTGAATACCCTTTTCAAAGAGCCAAGCGATAAGAAGTTCCGCGAGTTCATTATGGAAATCAGAAAAGGGTATTATCCGCTTGAGAAAAATGCAATAGGTAAAGCGAACGAACTTATCAGTAATGGGATTGAGAGATTTATTGGTGCTTTGAGACAACTAAATGAAACTTCTTCTAGGAATTTTCTTCATATATTTTCCCTTCTGTCTTATTACATTTCCGACCCCCAAAGTAGCCCCCAAAAGCTACTGGTAAATGACCTCCTCATGTCTCTCTGTGCCCTTCTTTATGAAGACCGGAAGGGAAAGGAGATAGATAAGGTGAAAACTCCCACTCGTGGGAATCCGACGGAAGAGAGGAGGAAGCTCAGTGAAAAGCTCGCTAAAAGATTGTCTCTACAAAGGTCTCCGCTTAAGATTTCCGAATCTCTTTGTGACCACTTCCTTAAAGAGTTATGCATTGCAGAGTTAGCTTGGCCGCTGCAAGAGAAGAAGGCTTTTTGGATGAGTTTCTGTGATATCCTTGAGAAAAAAAGGTATTGCAATACACTGATAGACGATTACGTACAAGGAGTAACGGCAAACTTAGAATATCTTGAAGAACCCAAAAAAAGAGCCCGTAAAACAAAGATAATCTCTGTTAATTCGATGAAAGGTGGCGTGGGTAAGACTACTTTGGCTTTTTGCATCGCAGACTTGTTACTGAAAGAGAAGAAGAAGGTAGCCCTTGTTGATTTCGATTTTAGTGGATCTTTAATGTCCTTACTCGTTCCATCGAATGGCGAAGTAGCTTCAAATAAGGATTATAGGCGGTTGTTTCATCTCTTCGGATCAAAAGCGGAAAAGAAAGAATTGAGAAAGACAGCCAAAGAAATCCAAAGGCGCTATAAAGCAGACCTTACTATTTGGACTAATCCCGCAAGCCTGGTTTGGCAGCAGATGCTATCTTGGCGAATGTCAGGAAATGAGAAATATTTGAAGGACCTGCTGGAGGAGCTCGAAGCAACCAGCAGGTTTGATTTTATAATTTTAGATTGTTCGCCGGGGCTGGTGTTTGGTAATGAAAAGCTGCTGAACTATTTGAAAGTAAGGAATTCTGCACTAATCATCGTTTCCTCGTCTGATGCTTTGGATATCATTCTTAATTCTTATAACATGCATTGGGATGTCTACTATACGCTTTTGTTTCAAGACGTACATTGGATTGCGAACAAGAGAATTAAACCAGGACCCTATCCGCACTTTGTAGATTGGCTTCAAGCGGAGGTTCCAAAAACGGAAAGTCCAGACGAACTTGGCTTCATTAATGAAATGATAGATTATTATGAATATCCAGAAGGGGGTAACAAGCTCATAAAAAATAAATTGCATTTCTACTCCATTAATTTTGATAAAGCCTTGGCTGAATTCACTCAATTTGATAGCTTCGAAAGCGAGGCGAGCACAAATAGGAGGTTTGAGAAATTCATTAAAACATTATCAGGCATCGAAGACCAAATTATGAAGTCAGGGCTAATCAGGATCTTGAAGGATGAAACTATTTGAATGGGACAAGGTGGATGAATTAGTCAAAGAGATACTTTTGGGCAAACATGGGCTTGCCTTCTCAAGTATGAATCGAGTCTCTGAACCATTGAGAGCTAGTGATGCAGACTTTGAAAAGGAATTATCGAAGGATCTGCATAATCCAAAAATTTGCAGAGGATATTGCAGGCTTATTCGGATTTTACAGGAACAAACTCAGCTTCCTGAATACAAGGTAGATAATACCCCCTTATTTGGTGAGACGACTGAGGTGCTGCCATATCGGTACTTATTCGGGGTGGACTGGATAACCAGAGTTCTTTGGTGGCTTCCGAAGGAGGATGGCGATACTAAAAACATTGGAATCAGGAAAGCAGCCCCGGACCATCATATATTTCATACATTATGGGTCTTTCTGCTAGGAGATATGTTGCTCTATTGGATGGACAAGCCGTTGAGAGATGCCTTTTATAAACAGGCCACAAAATTGCATCCATCCATCAGAGGACATCGTAATGGATTTATTTTGAAAAACGACTTTATGCGTTATATCTGGCATTTCATCTCGTTTTTTCATGATTCCGGCTATCCCTTATCCGCTCTCTACAATGTTAGTAAGGTTTTAAGCTGCATTTCTGAAGCCATGCCCTTAATCAAACAGGAGGCTACTTTGAGCGGAGCTTTGCCTAGGAGGCAAACATTAGAATGTCTCGATCATGTATGTGACGCATGTTTTGAGGAAAATCCTTCTTTGGGGGGCCGAAACTCATTATATACTCATTATTGCCATCAATATTGGAGCAGGTACAACTTACGTCGTAGAAAAGTGGAGCGCGGCAATGGAACCGCAAGGATTGCTCTTGCTGTGGCAAAAAGAATAATTCATGAGCACCACTGGCACAGACACAACTTCTACAAAAGAAACAACGCAAGAAGAAATCAGAGGATGGTTTCTGATCCATTCCTCTTCTTGCTCGCCCTGGTGGATGGTATCCAAAAGTTCAGTAGATATGAGACCATAACAATAAAGAATCTTACTGTAACTGCCGACGTGGATGATAAGGTGTATCTAATTTTTGCACCTCAAAGAAAACTTTTCCAATGTTACTATTGGAGAGACTTTAGGAAAAGAGAAAGAGCTTTTGGGAAATGCTTGAGTAGTACAGATTTTGAAGATGGGGTGAATAGATTATTTAACGAATCGATTGGGAATGACATTCTAGATTGCTGTCATTTGAATGAAGCTTTCAGAGAGAATCCTCTCGACCTCCAGGTGCAGCTGAGATCTCTAAACGTTATCTTGCTGAACAAGAAGCTTAGAAATGCCTCTATCATTAAAAGGGTTGACGGTATTTCGGCTTCCAAGAAAGAAAAGAAATATCTTGTTGCACTTCTCCAATATCTAAAGACTCACCCGGATTTGAACTTAGACCTAGTGGACACATTGTGCCATGACTTCAGGAAATCGCAAAAACAACTACTGAAGGAGCTTGGCGGGGATCCTAGTATTGGAGAAAGAGAAGAAAAAATTGAAGTTTTTAAAAGAGCAGTTAGCATATTCAGCAATAATTTTCTCGACCTCGTCAATGCTCTTCCTGGAAAAAATAGAATTCTGAAAGACCCTGGAGATGTGACCAGTTATTGTTAGTTGAGGAAAAAACGATGTTACTAATTCCTCATTATGTGGAACATCCATTCTATTCTAATCCTGCTCTTCACTTACTGTACATTTCTGATGAGAATCGGGTGGTACCCTTCCAGAACGCAATCGAGCAGGTAGTCAGTGAAGGCTGTTGTGTCGCGGAAATAGGTGCCGGCTGCGGGATTCTTTCAAGAGCCGCGGCGAGAGCTGGCGCTAAGAAGGTGTATGCCATCGAGAAAGAACCGGAGATACTGCGCTTCGCGGAGCGGGTCATCATTTCGGCCGGGATGCAAGACTCAGTGAGCTTAATATTTGGGTCGTCCTTTAGCATATCCCTGCCGGAAAAGGTAGATGTGCTGATAGCCGAGATAATCGGCGGCATTGGCAATGATGAGGGTATATCTTCCGTAATAGAAGACGCTAGAGGTCGGTTTTTAAAATCGGGCGGCGCAATAATTCCAAAGAAAATTGACGTTTTCATCTGTCCGGTTTGTGCGGAGGAAGCGTATTCTCAAATCTCGAGTGTCTATGAGAAGGACCTGATTGTTGCTCCGTATGAGGCTCGGCGCCCTTTCAAGGCATATTACGAGATAATCGGGATGCCTCCCAGTGAACTTCTGTCAAAGCCGGAAAGGCTTGACGCGATTGACCTATATGGTCATACTGAGATTTTTTTCAGGCGAAAGTTCAGATTTTCCGTTTCGAGAAACGCTAGATTCACCGGTTTTGCGGCATGGTTCGTCACCGAACTCACCGGGGACGTGATACTTGATACGTCTCCCTGGGCGCCTCCAACATGCTGGGGACAGAGTTATTTTGCCATCAAGCATACAGTACCGGTTGTAAGAGGCGATGTGATAGAACTGATTTTTTCAGCCATGCATGATAAGCAAGCTAAAAGGCCCTATTATGTCTGGGAGGGCACAGTAAACCGAAAAGCCGGCAATAAAAAGCCGTTTTATGAATCGAATTTTCAGGGAGAGATTGAGGCGTTGGAACCAGAGAAACGGGCAATTGGCTGAAATGTGACAAATCGTAATCTGTTTGTCCTTTTAAGAGTAATCTTGAGTGAAAATCGCGGGGATTCATCTGGATATTCCAGGCAGGAACTTTCTTGATCCTGAGCCTGAAGAGCCCATAGGTCTCGAATACGTCATGGCGGCCGCCGAGGATGACGGCCACAATATTAGACTTTTTTTCGATTGGCAGGGAAAGGACAAGCTCCTTGACGAGATAATTGGATATGACCCTGATGTCGTCCTGCTGGAGGTTTACACAAAGGATTTTATTGCCTCCCTCTCTCTCTGCCAAGAGCTTAAGGAAAAAAAGAAGGACCTGACTATCGTTGTGGGTGGTTATCATCCTACTGCGCTTCCTCAACAAACCTTGCTCGATTCGAATGGATCGCTTGACGTTGTAGTTTATGGTGAAGGAGAGGATACTCTCAAGGAACTACTCCACTGCATTGAGGAGGGTTCTTCCCTGGAGAAGGTCAAGGGAATTGCCTATCTCGAGAACGACAACGTCAAGATAAACGCTCCTAGGGAATTGATTGCTGACCTAGACTCGATCCGGTGGCCGGTCCGCGCTCCGCAGTTCTACGATCTTCAGACTGAAGGGTGTCTTTTCTATCCGGAAAGCTCAAGACTGAGATATGCGCCTATCGTCCATTCAAGAGGATGCGTCCGCTCCTGCTATTTCTGCTCATCAAACAGGATGTGGGGCAGAAGGCCTCGATTCAGGTCTCCGTCTGATGTCGTCGCAGAGATGAACCACGTCCACAAGAACCATCGGATAAACATGTTCTTTATAGAAGATCTCAGCATAAATATCAATGAGAGGAGACTTTTTGCCTTATGCGACGAGATGGAAAAGAGGCTTGATCCGGATATTTATTGGTCAAGCTGCGCGAATATCGGGTTAAGCAAGGCTCTTCTAACGAAAATGAGACAGGCGAAGTGTGTCTGTTTATGTTATGGTGTGGAGACGCTGGATCCGCTGATACTGAAGGACCAGAAGAAGCGCCAATCCGCCCTCGAAATCAAGAGGTCTATAACGGAAACCGCCAACGTGGGCATTATACCCTTCATTTTTTATATGATAGGTTTTGAACATGAAACCGAGGAGTCAATTCGAAAGGCCTTTAGGGAATTGTGCAAGTTACCGGGTCTTAGACTGCGGCTAACCTTTGCGACTCCATTTCCTGGCACTGAATGGTATGAAGACGTGAATAAGAATGCGCTGGATAAAGATTGGTCAAAATTTGATACCGCGCACCCTGTGATGGATCACCCCTATCTTGCAAAACAGCGACTTTTGCAGCTTCGCCACGAGCTACTGGTGGAATTTTATACCGGGGCTGCATACAAGGATCATGTTGATCAATTCCTGTCCCTCCACCCGGAGTATGAAAAGAGCTTTTCCGAATTTTGGGTTGCTATTGACAAAGCTCTCAATTGAATATCCTTTATCGAATTGTGGGGTACGAAAGTTTGCATGCACGCGCTAGCGGACAGAATGGTGGACGTTCGAAGGTATCAAGCATTTCCGGAAAGCAAGGTTTTCACTCTCGCCTTTATATTCTCGTATACCGAAGTCAGTCGCCGTTTCGCTTCGTCGGTCAGGAGAGCGGTATGCGCAATTGCGTCCCTGATCGGTTTGTATTCCTTGGAATCATTGTGGAGCGTGTTTCGGACACCAGTAACATCGGCTTGTCTTGCGAGATAAGACATGTCCAAATAACTCAAGTCGTCGTTATTTTTTCTTATATCAATGTTTACGTTGCCATCTTGCTTGCTCAATGTCTCCCGTCGCTTCTTCTCCGAAATCTCCGTTTGCGCTGCTGCCGATACAGCGAGATTCTTGTCGCGAATGTATTTCCGGACCAGATTTTCGGAAACAAAACACTCCGCGTATGATTCAAAGTTGAAAGCGGCATCATCTCTCAATTCGTCTACCCATCTGTCGACCTTTCTTCGATTTACGGAATCTTTAGGCGGCTCATACTCTCCCGAAACAGCATTATATAATCCGATAGAGGCCCTTTCTTTCTTAGAAATTCTCTCGCTCTCCACATCGCCCTCTTTTCTGTTTTTTATTCTCCATTCGTCCCAGTCTTCGAGGATTTCGGATATTTTGCGTCGCAAATCTTCGAGAAATTCTTTGTACTTCGGGTCCTCGGCAACTATTCCTTCACGACTCGTCGTAAATCTGTCTCTTCCATCGTCCAGTTCGTTGAAATGGATTTGTCCGTAAAAGTAATTTTCCGCAAGTCGAGCGGTTGGGATATGCTTCAAGATATCTCTCTCGCGTAACCTACCATTCACGAAGAGGTCGACACTTACTCTTTCGTCTGTGCCAATAACTTTAAGGTCCCTCGGTTTACTGACGGATGCGATAAAACCTTTGACATTCGCCGACATTTCTATGTTTTTTACGGGTTCTTTCAACTTCGTTAATTTGTCGTTGATATACGGATCGTCAAGGTCATTGATTCGCCACAAGAACTCGGTTTTCTCGGCAAGATCGTTTAGATCATCAAGTGTTATTTTTTCGTCGTCAATGAAGACATTAAATGAATCATCCAAGAGCGAAAACCTGAAATAAAGCGCGATAATCTTTTTCAAGAAATCCAAACTGCTCCTGATCCCGTCTTTGATATTCTCAAAGTAGATGATAGTGCCCTTTTCGTGTCCACCGGCATACGATTCGAAAATGGGTAAGTTCGGTTCTCCCAATTGATATTGCCCAGGGGTAAGGTCGTCTGTTATGGCTCGGTCCAAACCGGAGTTATCAATGACCCCGCCGATGTAATCTGTGCCCTCTTTCTTGGAAATAACGTGTACTTTATCCGCGCATGACAGAAGCGCCAATTTCCCTATACCTTTTCGGCCGATATACGGCCTTCCGCTCGACGAAGCCGTGTGCCCTTCTCTTCTTTTAGAATAGCCTATCTTTAGAAACTTATTTTGAAAATCGAGCGCAGTCATTCCGCTACCGTCGTCTTTTATAAAGAAACTGTTCTTGTCTCTATCGACGTAAATCCATACGTTTTTGGCGTCCGCATCCCAGGAATTTGAAATGGCTTCGCCGAGGACAGTCGCAAAACTTCTGTAGAGGTTTCGTCCAAGGTGATCCAAGACGCTCAACGATATTTCGAATGTGAATTTATCTTCTGGCATATTGCTCTATATGTTCTCTGATACTTCTGCCGATAACGGCTCCAAGCCTCACCGGCACCGCGTTTCCGATAAACTTTGCAACGTGCGCGGTGATAATCTGCTTATCCGGAGCGACGAACTTGTAGTTTTGGGGGAAAGTTTGTAAAATAGCTGCCTCTCGAAGGCTTATCGCCCGATCTTGTTCAGGATGGCCGAAACGGCCATTGCCGAGGCCAACACATTGTGTCGTCATCGTAGGTGCGGGTTGATCCCAACGCATTCGTCCATACACCGTACTCTTGTATGTCTTGCCGGATTTCTTTTTATGACATTTCAAAATCAGGGCTTTTCTCCAACTGCCGGAATTGCCTCCATCATGAGGTGTCGCCTTTATGCGTCTCAGATTCAGAGGACTGAGTTTCCTCGCCCGGTGAAGCGGATCAATCGCGCTGACCTCGCCGTCTTCAATCGGTTCCAAATCACTGATCACATCCCTGACCGTTATCTTCTTGTGTTTATGGGTGCGCTTGATCAATGCGATATTCCCGAACATTGATGCGAGCAGAACCAAGCGCTTTCGATCCTGAGGAACTCCGTACTCCGATGCGTTCACGATCTCATATTTATATTTATATCCCTTCCTCCCCAACGCATCTAGAAAAGTCCTGAATATCGGGTATTTCTTTTCGTCCGCCAGACCGATCACGTTTTCCATAGATACTATATCCGGCTCGACTTCTTCAATCAGCTGACCGAATTTTCCCAAAGGCTCAAGTTGTTTATCCGTTATCTCCTTCAGGTTCAATTTGGAGAACGGCTGACATGGGGCGCAACCCGCCAAAACCCTGATCGTATTCTTGCATGGGCCGAAAAGATCGGTCACTTCCTCGGCGGAGACGTCAAGGATATCCTTACCGATGAAGGTGGTTCGGTTGTTATACTCGTAACCGAACTTGCAGCCCAAATCATTATCGATCCCAGCGATTACGTCCAGTCCCTCCTTGATGAATCCATGTGTCAGACCGCCTATGCCGCAAAAGAGATCTATCACTTTTATTTTTTTCGTAGATGGCATAATAACCTTAGAAAAAACTATATTCATCGCTGCGGATGGGTACAGGAATTCTGCGCTTCGACTTCCCACTATCGTTCAGACAGAAAATCAACAATCTTTTCGAGAGTCTTTTCGGGCTTCTTCTTCAAATCCGACTCCCAAACACGCATGGTCTTCCATCCCAATTTTCGCAACTTCCTCTTATTCCGGATATCCCGCCTGATGTTCGTCAATATCTTTTCTCTCCAAAAAGGTGGTAGCTTATCGGACGTTTCCTTGATCCGCCTTCCATGCCAGAAATCTCCGTCTATGAAAACACATAATTTCTTCCTGGGAAGAGCCACATCGGGATTACCGGGTGCTCTTCTATAATGTTTCTGGAAATATATCCCTTCCTTCCTCAGGTGGCTGAAGACCTTCTTCTCTGACCTCGTATTCGTTCCCCGAACACGAGACATTATCCAGCTTCGTTTTTGAGGAGAAAAAATGTCTACCATCTCAAATCAAGCGAGCCTCTCCTGCTTATCCGGAGATAAGCTGTCTTTAGAATTTTAC
This sequence comes from Candidatus Abyssobacteria bacterium SURF_5, assembly GCA_003598085.1. Lineage (NCBI taxonomy): Bacteria > Pseudomonadati > Candidatus Hydrogenedentota > Candidatus Abyssobacteria > Candidatus Abyssobacteria bacterium SURF_5. The sequence goes on along the minus strand of QZKU01000120.1, from coordinate 243 downwards.
CGCTTCCACAATTGATTGTCAAAATCGATGGTTTTCTCAAGAAAACAACTCCATTTGCCTATTCCGATCTCTTGTTTTTGTTTGTTGTCGGTTCCCCGAAAGAAAATCCGTCTGCAGTTCTCTGCGTTGCCTTCCAAGTCAAGAAGGGTCATCTCTAAAAACCAAAGTCAAGAAAAAAATCTCCTTTTCCCTCCTTAATTACCATCTTTTGATTTTGGAGGGCATCCATAACGCAAGCGCCGA